>CAZKVA010000054.1:0-10580 GCA_964556035.1 uncultured Actinomycetota bacterium | reverse complement strand
TGGTCGGGGTGAGAGGATTTGAACCTCCGACCCCCTGCTCCCAAAGCAGGTGCGCTAAACCAAACTGCGCTACACCCCGGATATTTTCTTTAAATAAACAGTGGATATAATATCATAATTCTATAATTTTACAATAAAATCGTAAAAGTATGCCAGCGCAATACCCCTGTGGCTGATCCTGTTTTTTTCAGAATTACCAAGCTGGGCCATTGTCCTATCATATCCTGAAGGTATGAAGATACAGTCATAACCAAAACCTCCATTACCTTTTTCCTTAAAACCTATCTTGCCCTCGCATACACCATCAGTCTTAAAAACTAGTCCATCTTTTGGGTCCCAGAGTATCATACTGCAAATGAATCTAGCACTTCTCTTTGATTCATCCTGAATACCTTTTAAAGCATCAAGGAGTTTAACACGATTCTCTTTATCTGTAGCATCCAGACCTGCATATCTAGAGGATCTTACCCCGGGCATCCCATCAAGTGCATCAACTATAAGCCCTGAATCATCAGCAAGTGCAGGTTTGTCTGTGTGCCCTGCAAGTGCTTTTGCCTTTATGATAGCATTATCAAGAAAACTGTCTCCTGCCTCTTCGACATCAGGAAATCCTTTAAAATCTTTATAAGTCAGCCATTTGATACCATTGGCACTATCCCTGTAAGTTTTTATTTCTTCTATTTTCCCTTTGTTTTTTGAAGCTATTACTATTTCCAATTTTAATCCCCTTATAAGAATTACTACACTCTTACGGCCTTTGGCTTAAGATCTTTTTTTGAAGTTCGATTATACCCTCTATGGCCGACGAGGCATCCTCGAGCATCTGGTCAAACTGCTCCCTGGAAAATGGAGGTCCTTCAGCCGTAGACTGCACCTCGATAAGTTTACCCTTTGAATTAGCTACTACATTCATATCTACTTCTGCATTTGAGTCTTCTATAAAACAAAGGTCGGTCAATATTTCTCCATCTACAATACCTACACTAATAGCTGCTACAAAACTTTCAATGGGCATCTCATTTATTATCTCATTCTCTATCATTCCCTGGAGACAATCAAAAAGAGCCATAAAGCTTCCTGTGATCGAAGCTGTCCTTGTTCCTCCATCAGCTTCTATTACATCACAGTCGATCCATATTGTCCTCTCCCCTATCATGTCAAGGTTCACTGCGGCTCTAAGCGATCTGCCGATAAGCCTCTGTATCTCGTGTGTCCTTCCATTTATTCTTCCTGAGACTTGAGGCCTTATGATCCTGCGGGGTGTTGACCCTGGTATCATATCATATTCAGCAGTTATCCATCCCTTTCCCTTGCCTCTTAAAAAAGGAGGGACCTTCTCTTCCACAGTCGCTGTACATACAATACGTGTATTTCCCATTTCGATAAATACCGACCCGTCAGCATGAGAAATATATTTTCTGGTTATTTTAATATCCCTGATCTCATCATTTTTTCTTCCATCATGTCTTTCAGACATATTTCTGCCTTTCTTTTTATACTATTAAAACTCAAGCTTCGTCCTGATGACTTCCTTTATCTCACTCCCCAGAAACATTTTTCCTGTTTTAAAAAAATTTCCATCCAGGGCAGTCTCGTAAAATATCCTTTTAGCTTTATTATCCTTTTCAGCAGACAGATTTTTTTCTATCAGAAGTTTTTTAACATCTTTTGCTGTCTCAACAGCAGAGCTTATGACTTCAAAATCATTACTGCTTACTTCAAGTATTTGTTTTTCTATTAATGGAAAATGAGTACATCCAAGCACAAGAACATCGATACTATGTTTAAGCAGGGGTTCAAGACAGCTTTTTATGACCTCATTAAGGTCTTCGCCTGTAAGTATTCCTTTTTCAATATATTCTATAAGGATAGATCCAGTAACCGAAAAGGTCTCTATTAGCGGATCGATCTTTTTTATTTCTTTCTCATATGCCCCGCTCTCTACTGTGCCTTTTGTAGCAATGACCCCGATCCTTTTATTTTTTGTATTGCTTACAGCTGTTCTGGCACCTGGCTCTATTACACCTATTACTGGGATCTTCAATGTTTGCTTTAATTCTTTTAATGCTGCTACGGATCCGGTATTGCATGCGATTACAAGCATCTTTATATCTTTTTTCTCAAGAAATCCTGCAGCCTTGAAAACAAAATCCCTTACATCGCTGAGGTTTTTTGGGCCGTATGGGAATCTTTCCGTATCTCCAAAATAAACTGTATTTTCATCAGGGACTTCCTTTATTATCTCCCTGAGTACAGTAAGACCTCCTACTCCTGAATCAAATACACCTATTGGTCTATTGTCCAAATCTTACTCTTTCTACTTTTCGTTTTTACCTGTCTGGCATAAATAATAGATCCATCCGTCCTGATTTAAAAGAGAAGTATTGCTGGTAATAAAACCATTGCGGCAGATCGTACTTATATTATTATAACCTGCAGCTTTTAGCTGTCTGATCTGTTCATCTTTTGTAATATAATAAACTTTAGCTTTGCCATTTAAAGAATTATCATAAATATGTCCCCGCTCGGACTTTCTGAGTTTGCTAATATAATTCTCCATGCGGAAGCTCCGGTTTAAAATACTCAAACGTGCTATCTTGTATGCTGACCTGAAACCGCGGTCAACATTTTCTTTAAAGTCTTTTGCATCTTCACTTACACCTGACTTATTAGCCTGTGCTGCTTTCTTTGCCGGTTTTAAGCTAAAAAGATCCGGTAATCCGCTCCAGTTCAGATTATGTGAAGAAAAACAAAAGTAGCCACCCGGTCTCAGGACCCTATGGATCTCTTTTAATGCTGATATCCTATCTTCGTGGCTAAAACTATCTATTCCATTGAAGCTAAAAAGGATAAAATCAAAACTATTATCTGATAATTCTTCCATCTCCCTTACATCACAAGTTATGAAATAATAATCGTCACCATATTTTTCAATACATGCATTGACCATCGCCGGTGCATAATCTGCACCGGTATAATTGAGTGCAAGAGGTGCAAAATATTTTGTCGTCCTTCCACCTCCGACACCCATATCCAGCATTTTCATGCTGGACAGGTTTGGCTCCAGGATCTCTATGACTGCTCTTTCAGCAGGTTCCAGATAATCCCTTGACGCATAATCTTTTGATAGCATTTCAGTGTTATATAAAGTTTTATGGTCTATTGTCAAAATCAATCACTCCCATATATAAAATTCTTAACATTATAACAAAACAGTGCAAAATGATAAAAGATTGTAAAGAAAATAGCAAGGATAACAAAACATGGATCCACCATGTTTTCTTCATGCAATCTCAGATTACCCGGTAAATAGTATCAACTTCATGGTGGAGGCGGCGGGAATCGAACCCGCGTCCGAAGATATTGCCACCAGAACTTCTACAAGCTTAGTCTATAATTTAATTCTCGCCTTGACGTCCCTTATAGACAAGGTCCGTATCGGCCAGTCTGCAAAAGTTTCCTCTGTGTAATAGCAGACCCTTTATACAGAGTATCCTGCTAATCGTCGCCCACTGGAAGCTGCAGGAAGGCCCCCGTAGACGTAGCAGCCTAAACTAGGCTGCTAGAGCATATTCGCTATTATCAGCGTTTATGTTTATGTTTCAGTTATTTACGAGTTCTGATACTCGGCTTGCCATTCAGGCTCAATCTATCCCCGTCGAAACCAGGTCGCCCCCAAAAAGGGTGTGCATTCTTTGAGGCAAAGATATATTATACTAAATCCGGCTATTTTTCAAAGCCTTTTTCATTTCGAGATCATGTTCCCTGTCGATGATGCTCCGGCGCTTATCACCTTTGTTTTTACCCTTTGCAAGAGCTATCTCGACTTTGACGACATTTTTTGAAAAATACATCTTAAGCGGTACAAGGGTAAGGCTCTTATCTATAAGTTTTCCCTGGATACGGTCGATCTGTTTGCGGTGCATCAGAAGTTTTCTCTGTCTCCTTGGATCAAGGTCCTCGATCCTGCTATTGGTATAAGGGGAAATATGTATATTATAGCTGTAAAGCTCATTATTTCTTATCCGGGCAAAGCTATCCTTAAGATTTACTCTATGGTCCCTTACAGATTTGACTTCACTTCCCCAGAGCACAATACCAGCTTCAAAACTGTCAAGGATTAAAAAATCCCATCTTGCTTTCTTGTTCTGGGCAACAAGCCTTCTTCCGTCCGGACCCTGTTTTTTCTTCTTTTTAGGTTTACTCAATTTATTCCATCCAATATCATCTTCATTGTCCGTCTGCCATCTTCTTTATTTCTTCAATGGCTCTGTTTAATTGAAGGTCCTCTGTGTCTTCGGCTGTCAGTACCACTTCAATATCAGGAAGGACTCCGACACCTTCAATCGAGACCCCTGAGGGCAGGAAATACTTTGCAGTAGTAAACTTCAACCCTGATCCATCTGATAATTCATGGATCACCTGTACTGTACCTTTCCCAAAACTTGTCTCTCCCACCAGGATTGTCCTCTTATTATCCCTCAGGGCTCCGGCAACAAGTTCCGAGGCGCTGGCTGAAAATCCATTTATAAGGACTACTAGCGATATTTCAGTATATTTTCCCTTTTCCGCAAAATATTCGTCCACTCTTTCTTCATTATCAGTCCTCCCCCTTACTGTAACAATTGCACCACTGTCCATAAACAAGTCGCAAACTGCCACTGCATCATCAAGGGTGCCTCCCAGATTGTTCCTTAGATCAAATATTATTGATTCTGCTCCCTCGCCAATAAGTTTTTCTATTTCCGATTCCAGGAACTCTGCTCCCCCATCCTGGAACCCGATATACTGGATATAGGCTATATTGTCTTCTATCATTTCTGCAAAAAGGTTCGGCACATAGAAGCGTGCTCTCACAAGTGTTATCTCGAATGTCTTATCTTCATCCAGACGGTAGAATGTAACATCAACACTTGTCCCCTCTTCACCTTTTATAAGTGTCACTACATTTTCAAGGACCATCTCTGATATATCCTGCCCGTTTACAGCGATTATATGATCCCCTTCCCTTATTCCGGCACTGCCTGCAGGTGTGCCGGGAAGTGGTTTTACCACTATTACCCTGCCTTCATCGTCCTGTGTGACTATTATGCCTATCCCGCTCATCGTACCGCTGTATGATTCTGTTATCTTTTCATATTCATCTATAGTGAAATAGTCAGCATGCCTGTCATCTAGAAGAGTAAGCATACCCCCTATTGCGGCCTGCATAAGCTCCTGCTTCTGGAAAGTCATCAGAGAATCATTGCTAATATAGTCAAATGCTTCTTCAAAAGGCGCCAGGCTGAAACGGTTTTTAATAGTCTCTGAGATTTCTTCAAATAGACCTGAACTTTCCTCCTGTGTGCTGCCTGTATCACTACTGCCGCTATTTGAACTCAAGAAATACTTTTTTATGGAATTAAAACTAAAACCTGCCCACAGTCCCGCAGTAAAGACAAAGATTATCACTACAATAGATACAAGTACCTGTATTATTATCTTTTTCATTCTATCACCAATAATTTTCTATATATGATTTCATATTATTCCAGATATTGAAGAGGATTCTGGGCAGCACCGTTTATCCTGACCTCAAAATGAAGATGCGGGCCGGTCGACCATCCCGTTGACCCGACAAGGCCTATTACCTGCCCCCTGGCCACAAACTGACCCACTGCACAGCGGATACTTGAAAGATGTGCATACCTCGTGGCAAAACCGCCACCGTGGTAAAGCAGGATAGTATATCCATATCCACCTGAATAACCTGCCTGGATCACCTGTCCGCCGTCACCGGCTTTTATCAGTGTGCCATATGGCGCAGCCAGGTCAATACCTGTATGGAACCTATTGGTACCGAATATCGGATGGATCCTCCAGCCAAATCCTGACCTAAGACTACCGGCAACCGGCCACATGAATTTACCCGATGGAGCCGTCCCGTATTTATAGCTCTCAAGTATCCTTGTTACTTCAGCTTCCCTTATCTCAAGGTCCTTTTCCATCGCTATAAGGGCATTTTTGTTTGCCCTTGTCTGGTAAAGCAGGTTTGTCTTCTCACCATAGAGGTCCTCGACCTCTGCAGTTTTTGCTTCTGACTGTACCACAAGCCTTTCGATTTTTTCTCTATGTTCTTTCTGTTGCTCGCGAAGGTCTATTATGGATTTTTTTATCCCCAACGTTGCATTTCTTTTATCCTTGATATCAAGAACATTATCTGTATCCTGTTGTGCAAAAAGGTTCATCAGCTTCATCCTGGAGATAAACTCTATGAAGTTTTCCGCCTTAAGCAATACTCCAAGGACATTATTATTACCCTTCTTATAGATCTCGGCAATACGGTTATTAAGGATCAAGATCTTTTCAGAAAGTTCATCCTCTATCTTGTTTAGTTCTTCCTCCTTAAGGACCAGCTCAATAGTGGTCCTGTCTACGATACTTTTGGCATCAGCCAGCTGGACATTGAATCCATCAAGTTCGGAAAGTGCGCCAATAAGCTGTTCTTCTACTTGTGAGACCTCGCCCATATAGTGCTGCTCGGTCTTTTTTACTTCATCGATCTTTTTTTGGGCTTCTTCCCTTTCTTCTTTTATCCTCTGGAGTTCTTCTTCCAGCGACTGCCCCTGGAGCTGCCCCGGAGCTAAAGATATATTGAATGCTGACAGCAGAATAAGAAGACCTGCAAACAAGATTATGATTTTTGTTATTGTTTTTTTCATTATTATAAATATAAAATGCTCCAGAAGCCTGTCCTAGATCTTTACATACCTTCTAAGTGCTATACCGCTGCTGATGATCCCGATAAATCCTCCCATGAGTATCAGTCCGATATATACATATATTATAATATGTCCGCTTCCAAGTATGGCAAGTTCTTTTATCCTCATGGTATCAACTATTGCCCGTTCTCCTTTAATAAGGAGAAAATTTCCCAGCAGATACAGCATTACTACTGATACTATACTTCCCATAAAACCTTCGAAAAAACCTTCGAAAAGGAATGGTATCCGGACAAACCAGTTGGACGCACCGACCAGCTTCATCACCTCGATCTCTTTTCTCCTGGCATATATGGAAAGTCTTATAGTATTAAAGATAAGGACAATGGTTGCAAGCAAAAGAACGATTATAATAATAAACGCTATAGTCCCGATTATCGCAGTGATGGAAAAAAGCCTCCTGACATAGGTCTGTCCATATACAACATCATCAATGCCCTCAATATAGTTTCCATCCTTATCCAGGAACCGGAGGGCCACAAGTTCTACCTTTTCAGGATCATTCAAGGTTATTTCAAATGAAGCGGGGAGCGGATTACCCTGGATTTCCTTTAATATATCGCTTCCCTCATTCTGTTCCTTAAATCGCTCGAGGGCCTGCTCCTTTGAGATATATTTTACTTCAGCTGTCTCTTCCCAGCTCTTGACCTCGGTTTCAATATAGTCGTTTAATTGTGGAGAAATATTATCTTGAAGATATACTGCAAGTTCTACCTGGCCCTTGATAGAATTGATTATGCTCTGTATGTCAAAAACCAGAACTGTGAAAAAACCAACGATGAAGAGTGTTATCGCTACAGTGGTTATAGCAGTAAATCCCATCAAAAAATTTCTTCTAAAACTTGTAAAAGTCTCACTAAAAAAATATTTGGATCTGACCATGATTAATTCCCGTAAACCCCTCTCTTTTGATCCCTTATAATCTCTCCTTCTTCCAGCTCGACCACCCTTCTCCTCATGGAATTTACTATGCTCCTATCATGTGTGGCCATGACAACTGTTGTCCCTGTGAGGTTTATCCTGGAAAGTATTTTCATTATCCCTTCCGAAGTCGCCGGATCCAGGTTTCCTGTGGGTTCATCAGCCAAAAGTATGGGCGGACGGTTAACAAATGCCCTTGCTATAGATATCCTCTGCTGCTCGCCCCCTGAAAGTTGATGCGGGTAGGCATTATCCCTGGTGTGAAGACCTACAAGTTTTAATACCTGCGGTACCTGGACCTTGATCTCATAACCCGGCCTGCCTATGACTTCTAATGCAAAAGCAACATTTTCAAAAGCGGTCTTATTCGGAAGAAGTTTAAAATCCTGGAATACACATCCAATATTGCGCCTTAATTGTGGTATCCTGTTGTTTTTTAGATTGCAGATATTCCTGCCTGCAATAAATATATTACCCTTTGTCTCGTCTATCTCCTTTATAAGGAGTTTTATGAAGGTCGATTTCCCTGAACCGCTGGGGCCCACCATAAAAACAAATTCTCCTTTGTCGACATTGAGGTCAATATCCTTTAATGCAACAGTGTCATCATTGTATATCTTGCTGACATTTTTAAATTCGATCATTTTCATAAGGCTAAAGTATACCTTAGTACTTTCTTTTAATCATGAAGAGTTTTTTAATTATTTAGAGTTTACTCTCTGGCTAATATTTTTTCAAGAAATCCCCTGATGAACGGGTCGATATTGCCGTCAAGTACGGAGTTGACATCTCCAATTTCTACCAGGCTCCGGTGATCTTTTACCAGTTGATACGGCATCATGACATAGCTTCTTATCTGGTTGCCCCACCCTATTTCTTTTTTCTCTCCCTGGAGTTTTTCGATCTCTTCCCGGTTCTTTTTCTGCTTCAGTTCAAACAATTTTGAACCGAGTATCTGCATGGCTGTCTGCCGATTAAGAAGCTGCGACCTCTCATCCTGGCACTGTACGATTATCCCGGATGGTATATGTGTTATCCTCACTGCAGAATCAGTGACATTTACATGCTGGCCCCCGGCCCCGCTGGACCTGTATGTATCTATCCTTAAGTCCTCCTTATTGATCTTTATATCAATATCGTTTTCAACAAGCGGTATCACATCAACTGATGCAAAAGAAGTGTGTCTTCTTTTTGAAGAATCGAATGGAGATATCCTTACCAGCCTGTGTATCCCCTTCTCACTTTTAAGCAGTCCAAAAGCATTCTTTCCGGAGACAGTAAAGGTAATGCTTTTAATCCCTGCTTCATCACCGGCCTGACGGTCAGTGATCCTGTAGATATACTTTCTTTTTTCCATCCATCTGCTGTACATCCTGAAAAGCATCTCGGCCCAATCTGCAGATTCTGTTCCTCCCGCACCCGGATGGATCGTCACTACTGCAGGATAACTGTCATGTTTTTGGCCAAGCATCGCTTTTTCTTCAAGTTCTTCAAGGTTTTTTCCGGAATATTTAAGATTCTCATCCAGTTCTTCAAGTAATGACGGATCATCTTCAGCCTCAAGCATTTCAAGTGCTGTCTCTGCATCTTCAAGCTTTCCTTCAATACTTTTAACAGAATCTATAATATCTTTGAGTTCTGTTATTTCCTGTGTGACCTTCTGGGCTTTCCCCTGGTCATCCCAGAATCCCGGGACAGTGGTCAGTGTATGCAGTTTTTCGAGTTGGTCTGACTTCTTACCTATTTCAAAGACAGTCCCGTAAATAGATCAATTTTTTTAAAAGATCGTCATATTTATTTCTTTGTTCGTCCAGCATCTATCCTCCGCATTTATAACTTACTTTCTTTAAGCATTTTTTATATCTCTTCCCACTGCCTCATGGACATAATTCATTTCAAACCTGCCATGCAAATACTCTCATTTCGATCTGATTTTATTATAATCCTTTACAATAATATATACAGGCATCAATTACCTATATTCAACTCCATGTTTTTATATATCTCCTGTATTTTTTTCTTATCCAGATCAACCTCTATCGCATACTTTTTCCAGCTACTAAAAACCTCGATTACTTGTTCTATTATTTCTTTAAAAGCTTTTATATTATTTTCTTTCCCAAGAGTAGCCAGATCATCATAATCGATTTTCTCCCTCTTTCCATTAACCGACATCTGATGTCTACTTGTCCATTTTCCTTCCGGATTATGATTATAAATAAGATCATATGCTGGAGACAATCTCCAGGTTTTGTTTTTTCTTAAAAGAAAGGAGATGTTTTTTGTGTGGTCATCAAGATTTTTCCCCACTATATTAAATACCATCCTTCTATACATTTCCACCGCATCTGAATAGGGTAATTTAATTTTCCTCATAATCTGGAATAATTGCTCATAAGAATATGAATTAGGATCATTATAATCAAAATGAGCAATAGCACAAAGTGTTTGCATATGAATTCTTTCATTTTTATTCCTGCATCTCTCGCCATTCTGTGATAAGCATACTCAATCTTCCCATATCCGGCAGATTCCCCTAATCCCTTATCTTTTATTCCATCAAACTTTAATATCCAGTGTTCAAATCCTTTCGGTACATCAATTTGTCCTGAACGGATTTTTCCAGAACGGTCATTTATTACAATAACAGCTTTGGCCCTTGCACCACCTGCAGAAGTACCGACCTTTATAATCTCATTAAGGGTGTTTTTATCTCTTATTCGTGACTTCGGATTTAATTTCTTTCTTTCATTTAATACGCGTCTGGCTAGCTCGGCCAATTCTTCAATATTGATTAATTCAGATTTATCTTCTTTATCAAGGATCGCAGGTTCATATTCAAGCGCCCCCATTCCTCTTTTTCCCATATAGCATAATCTGTCAACTGCATTAAAATCT
>CAZKVA010000053.1:0-10697 GCA_964556035.1 uncultured Actinomycetota bacterium | reverse complement strand
TCCGGCAATGTCGCAATATATGCTCATAAAAAAGCCAGTGAGCTTGGAGCAAAAGTTATAGCAATGAGCGACTCGGGCGGCTATATTTATGATCCTGACGGTATAGATCTGGACACTATAATAATCCTTAAGGAAGTTGGAAGGAAAAGAATAGTCGAATACAGGAATAAATATCCCAATGCTGAATATGTTGATGAACCTTCAGCAATATGGAATATAAAATGTGATATTGCTCTGCCCAGTGCTACACAAAATGAGTTAGATGCTGAATCGGCTAAAACGCTTGTAAAAAATGGCTGTTATTCTGTTGGCGAGGGAGCCAATATGCCTTCTACTCCAGAAGCAGTAAAAATATTTTTAGAAAACAAAATACTATATGGTCCGGGGAAAGCTGCAAATGCAGGCGGAGTTGCAGTATCAGCTTTAGAGATGTCCCAAAATAGTTCAAGGTCATATTGGACCTTTGATGAAGTGGATGATAAGCTTAAAATAATTATGCGTAATATTTACCAGAATGCCAGTATTTCGGCAAAAGAATATGGTGATGAAGGCAATATAGTGCTAGGCGCAAATATTGCAGGCTTCATGAAAGTTGCAACTGCCATGCTGGCACAGGGTATAGTATAAAAGATAATTCAAAAAAGACACTTCTTGAAAGTATTTAACCATCAAGCATGTGCTTCAATGCATATAAGACTTCATTGTCTTATATTAAATTTTTAGTTAGTATAATAATATAAACGATTGTTCTAATGTCGATAGGATACTAACAATTAATGTTTTATATTGTAATTTAATAGTTTTATAAAAAAATCAAGAAATTCACTGTCTTTTTTATCCTAGGTGCGTGTCTGAAAACTGGTCTCTGGCTTGCAGCCTGATATTTTTCAAAAGGTCAAGGCTTAAATATCTAAAACTTTATGAAAGGGAATTTGATTGAAAAAAGAAAAAATAGTACTTATCGATTCTAATAATATAGCATACAGGGCATTTTTTGCTCTTCCTGATACTATTACAACTTCTTCGGGAATAATTACAAATGCGGTTCTGGGTTTTACGAATATGATCCTGAAATTGGCAGAGGATCTTAAGCCTGATACTATTATATGTGCCTTTGACAGCAAGGGCCCGACATTCAGGCATAAGATGTTTGACCAGTACAAGATACATCGCAAAAAGATGCCGGATGAACTTATACACCAGATCCCCCTCATAAAACAGGTAATGGAAGCCTTTAATATAGTTTGTATTGAAAAAGATGGGATGGAGGCAGATGATATTCTTGCGAGTCTTGCAAAAACAGCAAGTGAAACATATGCACAGACGATAATAGTAACAGGCGATAAGGACATGCTTCAAATGGTATCCGATGATATAAAGGTATTGTCAACAAAAAGGAGCATAACCGATACTATTATTTATGACGGGGATGGAGTTGAGAAAAAACTTGGTGTAAGACCGGATAAAGTAAGGGATCTTCTGGCACTGATGGGTGACAGCTCAGATAATATTCCCGGTGTTCCTGGTATCGGACCAAAGACAGCTGTAAAGCTTATTAAGCAGTTTGGCAGCATGGAGTCAATATTTAAAAGTATTGAGAGTATAAAAAGCCCAAAGCTAAAAAGCCTCCTTCTTGAAAACAGGGAAATCGCCAGCACTTGCAAAAAGCTTACAACATTGAAAGATGATATCAAAATCGATCCCGGTCTTATAGAAAATAGTTTTAGGGACCTGGATTTTGAAAAAGTAAAAGAAATATTTGAAGAACTGGAGTTCAATAATCTGTTGAACCGCCTTCCAAAATATATTGGAATAATGGATTTCAAGAGCATGCATCCTGAAAAGACCGGTAAAACGATCAAGAAGATAACTTTGGAGACCTTTGATGCAGGTATCGACCTTAAGAAAAAACTTGATAAAAACAATAAGAAGGTTTTCATTGCTTCTATTGAAGGAGAGCAGAGGATAGACGGACTGGTTATATATTTTGGAGAAGACTCAGCTTATCTTCTGGATAGGGAAAGTCTGGGCAGGCCAGAGATAAAGGAGACCCTTAAAAATCTTTTTGAGGATAAGAGTATCACAAAGACAGGCATTCATCTTAAAGCAGTAATTAAATTTTTGATGGTATCTGGTATCGGTATAGATGGAAGCATCAATGATATGGAAATAATGTTTCTAATACTAAATCCCCTGAAATCGAGGGCCGATATATTTGAGATATCAAGGAATATTTTAAAAATAGAGATCAGGGAATTAAGCACGTTGCCTTCAGGGAGTAAAAATACTGATATTAAAAGTGATTCCCGGGACCAAAAGATAAAAGATGATCAGATGACACTTGATCTCGGAGACGCCACCGCAAACGCAGACACAGAAGATGAAGCAAGGATAGACAGAAGCAGTGAACAGGTTGAAAACATATTAAAAAGCATGGCGCTTTATGAGCAAATAGAGGAAAAGATACTACTTTTGATCCGGGAGAAGGATCTTACGAGGACTTACCGCGAAATCGAGGAACCGCTGATAAAGATCCTTGCAGAGATGGAATATACCGGTGTGGCAATAGATCTGGGCTATCTCGGAAAGTTAATAAATGAATATGAGATTAAAATATCAGAACTCACAAAGGAAATATATAGACTGAGCGGGGAAGAGTTTAATATTAATTCATCCCGTCAGCTCGGAGATGTATTATATAAAAAATTAAAATTACCAGCTCTTAAGAAAACAAAAACAGGATTATCGACGGATGCAGCTACATTAAAAGCAATACAGGATACTTCTCCGGTAATAGGTAAAATATTGGAATACAGGGAGAAGACTAAATTAAAAAATACCTATATTGATGTTCTGCCTGAACTGGTGCATCCGGAAGATGGACGGGTTCATACTAATTATAATCAACTCGGGACATCTACCGGCAGGATAAGCTCAAATAATCCCAATCTGCAGAACATTCCCATAAGAACAGAGTATGGAAAACAAATAAGAAAAGCATTTATACCGGGCAAGGGTTATGATCTGCTTATGGCTTCGGACTACTCCCAGATAGAGCTCAGGGTGCTTGCCCATATGTCGGAAGATGAAAATCTTATAGACTCTTTCAAGAGGCAGGAAGATATACATACCCGGACAGCATCAGAAGTATTTGGTGTAGATTATAGTGAAGTGAGTCCGGAGCTCAGAAGAAAAGCCAAAGCTATAAATTTCGGAATAATATACGGGATGACTGAGTACGGACTTGCCAGCAGACTTTCAATAGATGAAGGCGAAGCACGGGAATATATAAATAAATATATTGGCAGATACCCCGGGGTAAGTATATTTATAAAAAAACTTATCGAAGATGCATACAAGTACGGTTATTCTACCACCATGTTCGGAAGAAAAAGATATATAAAGGAACTGGGAAGTGCCAATGGCAGGATACGCGGTCTGGGGGAAAGATTTGCTGTAAATACCCCGATACAGGGAAGTGCCGCAGATATAATGAAATTGTCAACGATAGTTCTTTTCAATGATCTTCGCCTTAAAGAAGTAGACAGTAATATCATACTTCATGTGCATGATGAACTGGTTCTTGAACTCAAAGAAAAAGACAAAGAAGTCATTGAAAAGATAGTAAAAAATTCTATGGAGAACTGTATTAAATTAAAAGTAGGGCTTAAGGTCGATATCGATACATCCAATGATTGGTATATTTAAAAAAAATATCTAAAATATTGATTATTATTCCCTTAAATGCTATCCTTTTTGTCTGATTATAGTAAATGGAGGTTTATTAAAAAAATATGGTTGAAGACAATATTAACATCAAATTAACTGAAGAAAACTACATGATTGAAAACGAGAACGGGGAAATGGTGCCTAACTATGACCTTACCATGATTAGTTTTAAAGACGGCGACATCCTAAAGGGACGGGTCGTAAAAATTGAAAAAGACGAGGTACTGGTAGACATCGGATTTAAATCTGAAGGCGTAATACCGGTAAGTGAACTATCCATCAGGAACAGTGTCAAACCTGAAGAGATTCTTAATATCGACGATGAACTAGAGATAATGGTTCTCCAAAAGGAAGACCAGGACGGGAGGTGCATACTTTCCAAACGAAGAGCTGAAGTAGAACAAAATTTTGACAGGGTTGAAAATATATTTAAAAATAATGAGACCATAGAGGGTGAAGTAATAGAATGTGTTAAAGGCGGTCTTATCGTAGACATTGGCCTGAGGGGATTTTTACCAGCTTCACTTATTGATGTAAGAAAAACAAGAGAGCTTATTTCTTATATAGGTGAGAAATGTGCGTGTAAGATCATTGAAGTGGACAGGAACCGAAATAATGTCGTTCTTTCAAGAAAAGCTATTATAGAGGGTGAAAGAAAAGAACAGAGAAAGGAAGTCCTGGACAGCATGGAAGTCGGCCAGATAAGAAAAGGTGCCATCACCAGTATTGCTGATTTTGGCGCTTTTGTGGACGTTGACGGCGTGGACGGTCTTGTTCATATATCTGAACTTTCATGGAATCATGTAAAGCATCCTTCTGAAGTTGTAGAAGTCAATCAGGAAGTCGATGTAGAAATACTCGATATTGACAGTGAGAAACAGAGGCTTTCCCTGGGACTTAAACAGACTCAAAAAGATCCATGGATGGAAAAAATAAAGAATTATTCTAATAAAGATGTAGTAAATGGAAAAGTCACAAGGATAGTAAAGTTTGGACTATTCGTACTGATAGAGGATGGTCTTGAAGGACTTGTGCATATTTCGGAATTGGCAGATGAACCTGTTAGGAGACCAAGCGATGTCGCAAAGATCGGGGATGAACTGATCGTAAGGATAATCGATATAGATTTTGACAAGAGACGGATGGCTTTTAGCGTTAAACAGGTGGAAAACCTGACAGAAGAGGGCGAAAAAGGGGAAGTACCGGCTACTGATGAAGGAGCCAGCCAGGAAGAGGTTGAAACCAGCGGGCAGGTGGAAGATGATAGTGCTTCTGAAAAAGCAGAAGAAGAAAAAACCACCGATGCACCGTCAGAAGAAGAAACTGCTGAAGTACCACCGGTAGAAGAAGCAGCCGATGCTCCTTCAGAAGAAAAAAATGAAGAAACTGGTGGAACTCCTGACAATGCCGAAGAAGAAAAAAAAGATGATCCTGAAGAGGAAAAGGAAAAAAAGCTAAAAGAGATCTTAAAAGAACTTAAAGATGAAGCTAACCTGGATAAGTAGACAGGCTCTTTACTTTTCTAAAATAGATATAAATAATTAAATATAATTTACAGTACCTGGGAGCTTGTTAGAGAATTAGGCTAAAGCTCCTGGACTATTAGGGCTTATAAGACTCTTAAGTAATAATTGTTTAATGACTCCAAATTATTTGATGTATCTATTTGGCTTGTCCGCCATTAGAAGTCACCACACAGACCATTATTAAAAACGGTGGACCGGTATTATTATCATTTTACAAGGAGTAAATCATAATAATTATAGGATTAACCGGAAGAATATCATCAGGGAAAAGCACTGTGGCATCTATTATGGAAAAAGCAGAAGACAGGATAAGGGTGCTTGATGTAGATGCCATTGCAAAAGATATATATATAAAAAACACCTGTATAAAAGCTGATCTTAAAAAAATTTTTGGTCCGGACATTATTGATGATGATGGAAACATTCTTTACGGTAAACTTGCTAAAATAGTATTTTCAGATCAAATTGAATTAAGCAAGCTGAATAGATTGATGTTTCCCCTTATCAGGAGGGAGATCAAAAACATGGTCAAGTCAGATAAAGATAATGATTATATCATAATAGATGCAGCCGTATTGTTTGATGCAAAATTAGATCTATTGTGTGATTTCATTGTGCTGGTGGATACAGATAAGGAACTGAGAAAAACTTTTTTAAAAAATAAAAATTTAAATGATAATGAGATAGAATTAAGAATAGAGGGCCAGCATATAAAAATAAATAAAAGCAGGGTAGATTTCAGTATCATTAATGACAGTAGAATAGAAAATTTGAAAAAGAAAGCATTGACTATTTTAAAAGCGGTCGGAAAAAAGAATGGAAAAGAGGACATTTAAGTTAGTATCTAATTATTCTCCACAGGGTGACCAGAGCAGCGCGATCGATGAATTAACAGAGGGCCTGGGTGAAGGATGTAAATTTCAGAGCCTGCTGGGGGTCACCGGGTCTGGAAAGACTTATTCGATTGCCAATACAATAAATAATATTCAGCTTCCTACTCTTGTGCTTGCCCCCAATAAAACACTGGCTGCCCAGCTATGCACTGAATTCAAAGAGTTTTTCCCGGATAATGCGGTAGAGTATTTTGTAAGCTATTATGATTACTATCAGCCGGAAGCTTATCTTCCCGGTAAGGATATGTATATAGAAAAAGATACTTCTATTAATGAAGAAATTGAAAAGTTAAGACTTTCTACAACTAATTCACTTTATACCAGGGATGATGTTATTGTTGTTGCCAGCGTCTCATGTATATATGGCCTGGGATCACCTTCTGAATATGCTAAACAGAGGGTAGTACTTAGAAAAGGTGAAGATTTTAACAGAGAGAAACTTATTGGAAAACTTGTCAATATCCGTTATGAAAGAAATGAGTACGAGTTCTCAAACGGAAAATTCAGGGTCAAGGGTGATACCATAGAAGTATATCCTGCTTATCAGGATAGGGCGGTAAGGATACAATTATTTGGTGACGATATTGAAAGAATGGAAGAATTTGACCCTGTTTCAGGTGAGATATTTGAAAAGAAGGATGTTTATATTATTTCACCAGCTACCCATTTCCTGGCTACTGTGGAATGGGTCGAGAGAGCACTGGTAACTATAGAAGAAGAACTCAAAGAAAGAATTAATTTTTTCAAGGGAGAAGGAAAACTATTAGAGGCTCAGAGGATAGAATCCAGGACGAGATATGATATGGAAATGATCGCAGAGCTAGGTTTTTGTGGTGGGATTGAAAATTATTCGCGTCACATATTAGGGAAAAACCCAGGTGAGGCACCCAATACTCTTCTCGACTTCTTTCCCGACGACTTTCTTACTGTGCTGGATGAGTCACATATTGGGGTACCTCAGATACGGGGGATGTATAAAGGTGACCGTTCCCGCAAGCAGACCCTTGTTGATTTTGGCTTCAGACTTCCTTCCGCTCTTGATAACCGTCCGTTGAAATTTCAAGAATTTGAAGAAAAGGTACAAAGAGTTATTTTTACATCTGCTACTCCGGGACCATATGAGAGAAAAATAAGCAGCAGAATAGTAGAACAAATTATAAGACCCACCGGGCTTATCGATCCTGAAGTGATAATCAGGCCTTCAAAGGGACAGATAGACGACCTTATTTCCGAGATAAGGAAAATAGTAAAAAATGGTGAGAGAGTGCTCATAACAACGCTGACTAAAAAGATGTCTGAGGACCTTACGGATTATTTATCCGGACATAAGATAAAAGTGAGGTATTTGCATTCTAATATAGATACACTTGAAAGAATTGAGATCCTCCGCGACCTGAGGTCCGGGGAATTTGATGTGCTTGTTGGGATAAATCTCCTCAGGGAAGGACTTGATCTTCCAGAAGTCTCACTTGTGGCTATACTTGATGCTGATAAAGAAGGGTTTTTAAGATCTGAGATATCACTCGTCCAGACTATCGGGAGAGCAGCAAGAAATGTAAACGGCAAAGTGATCATGTATGCCGATACTATTACAAGATCGATGGATAATGCAATAAATGAGACCGAACGAAGAAGAGATGTCCAGACAAGATTTAATCTTGAAAATAATATAGTCCCCCAGACGATCAATAAGACGATTTCAGATATACTATATTTAAGTGGGATAAAAGAGGGAAAAAAGACAATAAGGGCATTACCAGGACAAGACCTGAAAAAAAATTGTCAGAAAACAAGATCATGGAGATGGATCTGTCAAATATAGCCAATATATTATCCGGACTGGAGGAGGAGATGTATATTGAAGCCAGGGACCTTAACTTTGAAAAGGCAGCAAGCATAAGGGATGAGATAAAGAGGATAAAAAAGATCACAAATATTGAAACTGCGGGAAAAGGTAATGAAAGAAGAAATATACATAAAAGGCGCAAGAGAGCATAATCTTAAAAATATAAATTTAAAGATACCCAGGAATAAGTTCATTGTCTTTACGGGGGTAAGCGGTTCAGGCAAGTCATCACTGGCTTTTGATACGATCTATGCAGAGGGACAGAGAAGATATGTGGAATCCCTTTCATCTTATGCACGCCAATTCCTTGGACAGATGGATAAACCAGATGTGGACCTGATAGAGGGTCTTTCTCCTGCAGTCTCAATAAACCAAAAAGGTGTTTCAAAGAATCCACGCTCTACAGTCGGGACCATAACCGAGGTATATGACTACCTTCGCGTACTTTATGCAAGAATAGGGATACCTTATTGCTATATTTGCGGAAAACCAATAACCAGACAGACTGTTGACCAGATAGTGGACAGGATAATGGAATTGTCCGGGAATACAAAGTTCCAGGTACTTTCACCCGTTATAAGGGGCAGAAAAGGTGAATACAGTAAAACTTTTGAGAATATTAAAAAAGACGGTTTTTTAAGAGTTAGAGTAGACGGTGAGATCTATGAGCTTGGCGAGGATTTTAACTTAAATCTTGATAGGAACGTCAAACACAATATCGAGATAGTGGTTGACAGGTTGATATTGAAACCTGAGATCAATAAAAGATTAGCTGAAGATATCGAGATATCCCTGAAGGAAAGCGGAGGGACAGTATATATACAGCTTATGGATAATGATGAGATCATCAGTTTTTCAGAAAATTTTTCCTGCATAGATTGCGGAGTCGATTTTGAAGAGCTTACTCCCAGGATGTTTTCTTTTAACAGTCCATATGGAGCATGTCGCGAATGCAGCGGTCTCGGAATGAGCAAAAAAATAGATTCGAGTCTTATAGTAGAAAAACCCGAACTCAGCATAATGGATGGAGCAATTCCCTTTTTTAATATGGGCTACTCTAATTATTATTCACAACTTATAAAAAGTCTTGCAGATGAATATGGTTTTGATCTAAACATCCCCTTTAAGGATCTAGATCCTGAGAACCAAAAAGTAATACTTTACGGAACAAACGGCAGGAAGATAAAAGTAAGGTATAGAAATCATAAAGGGCACATTAGATTTTATTCGCTCAAATTTGAGGGGCTTGCAAATAATCTTAGCCGCAGATATATGGAAACAGAATCAGATCATCAGAGAAGCAAGATCGAGAAGATGATCGCAAGCACTCCATGCCGCAGTTGCAATGGTAAAAGACTAAAACCAGAAAGTCTTGCGGTTAGGATAAATGGAGCCTCTATTGCGGATTTCTGTTCACTTACAATAGAAGAAAATATTAACTGGTTAAATAAAATAAAGTTATCTGAAAGAGAAAAACTGATAGGAAGACGGCTGATAAAGGAAATAATCGAACGTTTGGACTTTATGAAAGATGTAGGTCTTGGTTACCTTACCCTTGATAGAAAAGCCGGTACACTTTCAGGAGGGGAATCGCAGAGGATAAGACTGGCAACGCAGATCGGGTCGGGACTTGTTGGAGTACTTTATATACTTGATGAGCCAAGTATCGGGCTTCACCAGCGTGATAATAAAAAGTTGATAAAGGCCCTGAAAAGATTAAGAGATCTTGGAAATACTATAATTGTTATAGAGCATGATGAAGAAACGATGAGGGAAGCGGACCATATAGTGGATATCGGTCCGGGTGCCGGGATTCACGGTGGGAGAATAGTATTTAATGGCGAGCTTGAAGATATATATGATTGTTCCAGGTCCATAACCGGAAAATATCTTAGTGGTGAAAAGAATATCCCGGTTCCGGCAAGCAGGAGAAAAGGTAGCGGTAAAAACATATTGATCAGGGGAGCAAGGCAGCATAATCTACAAAATATTGATGTTTCAATAGAGCTTGGAAAAATGATAGCAGTGACTGGAGTATCAGGGTCAGGTAAAAGCACCCTGGTGAATGAAGTGCTTTTTCCTTCTCTTTCTAATAAGTTAATGCGCTCAAGACTCCGTCCGGGCGAGCATGATGGTATCGATAATACCGGAAATCTAGATAAGGTCATCGTGATCGACCAGGCACCAATAGGGAGGACGCCCAGATCAAATCCTTCAACCTATACTGGAGTGTTTACATATATAAGAGAATTATTCTCAAGGACGCATGATGCAAAATTGAGGGGATATAAACCAGGAAGATTTAGCTTTAATGTCAAAGGAGGAAGGTGTGAATCCTGCAATGGGGACGGCACGATAAAGATAGAGATGCACTTTCTACCTGATGTTTATGTACCCTGTGAGATATGCAAGGGGAAAAGATTTAATCGTGATACCCTTGAAATAAAATACAAAGGCAAAAATATAGATGATGTCCTGGAAATGACAGTTGAAGAGGGACTGGATTTTTTCAAAAACATACCAAGGATAAGTAATAAACTGCAATTAATAAATGATGTAGGACTTGGATACATAAAATTGGGACAATCGTCTACGACTCTTTCAGGAGGAGAAGCCCAGAGAGTCAAGCTCTCTACTGAATTATCAAAGAGAAGTACGGGAAACACACTTTATTTATTAGATGAGCCCACAACCGGTTTGCAT
>CAZKVA010000052.1:0-11047 GCA_964556035.1 uncultured Actinomycetota bacterium | reverse complement strand
TTTCCCCCAAATCTTTATATTTAGGGTCATTACCAGGATATCTCTTATCACTTTTTTTTAAGGCGGGAGGTCTTATATCCCAGCTTCTTCTAAAAGTTTACCTGCATCTTTTGCCTCTTTAATACCTTTCTTGGTTAAGTCTACGTCAGTCCAACCAGTGAATCGGTTTTCCTTATTCCAAATACTTTCACCGTGTCTTAAAAGGACTAGTTTATACATGATGGTTTTAATAACAACTTAATAATTTTCTTTAAAATACACAAACCTCTCTCTTTTACATATATAAAAAAAAATTGCGTAAGAACAAAAAAGATTATAGCTTAAAAATTAACTACTTAGGTGCTTTATAAATAGCCAGGATATTATCAATTGGAACATCTGGTGTCAGGTAATGTGAGGGACCTAAAATAATTCCCCCATCACTGGCAAACAAATTATTAATTTCTCTTACTTTTTTCCTTATTTTATTAGGGTCTGATTGTTTTAAAAATTTTTGTGAATCTAATCCACCGTGAAAACATAAATCCTTTCCGAATCTTTTCTTCAAGTTCTCAAGTTCCATATTCTTTGCTGATACCTGTACGGGATCAAGAATATCAACACCCATTTCTATTAAATCCGGTATTATTTCAGAACAATTTCCACATACGTGAAAACAAACAAGGATGTTATATTTTTTTGCTTCTTCAATTAATCTTTTATCCCAAGGTTTATAATACTTTCGCCACATTTCCGGGGAAATCATAAGATTATCCTGATCAGCAAAATCATCCCAAATTCCATACATATCTATATAATTTCCAATACTTTTTAAATTTCTAATATTAAACTCAAGCATGAATTCACCAATCTTGCTGATCAGAGTCTCCGCATACTTTTCATTTAATGACAGATCCATAAAAAGCTTATCCATCCCCCTCAAGTAAATGGTAACCATAAAGAGGCTATTCATGCAGCTTGCACATAAAAAATACTCTTCTGATTTTTTAAAGTCTTTCAGTTTTATTTCCTGTTGCTCATCTTCAGATTTGTAAATTACCTGTTCTGAATTATTTTTATAGATATTGAAATCAAACCATTCAAGTTTTGGAAAATTATATTTATTAATATCTTTGATATCATCTTTATCATATAATGGTGGCTTCTTGGAAAAAACAATATTTATTTCACTTCCGGAATCTATTTCAACTGGTTTTATTCCCCAAATATTAAACCTATTTATTTCAAAAACGGTCTCGAAATCAGGCCCACGGTATTTAGGAAAGTAAGTGGTAAAACCACCTAATGTCTCTCCATCTGAATAATTGTCTGCACCTAGCAATTCAATCAAGGTCTGCCAGTTTTTTTCAATGTCTTTTATACCAAAATACTTTATTAGTTTTTCATTGACCGAAGGCTCTCCCCTGTACATGGTAGGAATTCTTTTAAGCGATTTATGATTTATTGAATCCATAATAAATTCTTTTATATTAATACTGACAATATCCTCCTTTACCTAAAATTGATTTAATCTATCAATAAATATATTCCATCAAATATGTTATTTTGTAGTAAATACAATATTTTCGATATTGGCTATTTAGGATTTACTATTATAGCCTTGGCGGTCTTTTTATCAGCAACAAATAGGACCTTTCCCATAGGATTATCATGGAGTTGCAGCAATGTTGCAGGACGGTCAAGTGTTGGGGGGTGCATAACAGCAATCCTGAAGCTGGCCAGTTGCCAGTTTAGCCGCCCTCCATCACAATAGATCTCTATCTTTTTTGCATTTATTATTGGTTTCATGCCTATAGTCACAGCTTTTGGCGGCAGGCTATAGCAATTTCCTCCAATACCGCATAAGCTATTAATTACAAATGTATCTGAATTTAAGTCGATTATCCTGGTTCTGGAATTTAAAAAGTTTTCTATAGTCATTCTCCTGTAATATATATCATATGGTTCATTAAAGGCAATATGCCCATGATAACCAAGCCCGCCATAACAAACATCTATACCACCTAGCTTATCAATTTTATTCTGGTTAAAATCCAGGTCTGAAGGATTTGGCCATATTATCTTATTTTCATCTAATCCCAGATCATTATCAACTAACTTGAAAAGATTTTTTTTCATATAACCTCTAAAACTCATAGGATGAGATTCCGGAACCCACCTGCATTCCCAGTCAAGATATTCATCCATAAAAAATATCCATAGATTTCTTAAATCTATTTTTTCAGTGCTAAATATATTAGCAAGTATCTTATACTGTGGAGTGGGGCCGACTGGAACAATTAATTTTGTATTCTCGCTTTTATTATTATTATTTATTATTGCATCTGCTATCGATCTGGCCATTTTCTTATAAACTTCTTCAGGGCTATTAAGAATTTCTACCCCAACATTGCTCCAGTTTTTAATTTCCTTTTCTGGAACTGTCATAATCATCTCAAAATCTTTATCACTTACAGTCTGGTGTGTTAATATTCCTTTAAAATTACCCATACCCATTCCTCCATTTCAATACTTGAATCATTTGAGTAGACACTGAAATATTTATTTTTTTAAATTCATTTCAAAACTTTATAACCGTTTTTTCCTTTGCAGATTTTATAGCAGCCAGTGCCAACTCTACAGCATCCTTTCCATCTTTAAAAGTTGCATTTTCAACCACCCTGTCATTTTTAATGCAATCAATGAAATAGGTCAACTCTATCAGGAAAGAGTCTTTCTGCTCTACTTCAAGGGTTTTTATAGAACCATCATCTTTGTAGACAGTAACATTTGATTTTTGTGATCTTTCTTCAATATTTTTTCCAGCCCTAAATACCCACTCTATAGTTCCTTTTTCACATAATATCCTGAGTGCCATGGTAAAAGGGAATGCTCCCTTAAAAGCCCATCCTCCTTCAGCAAATCCAGCTACACCATTTTTAAATTCAATAGCGGTATCAATATGTACCATGCCTCCGTGTTTAATAATTTCCGGATTATAAACACCTTGTGCTTTTACCATATTAGGTTTACCAAAAAGCCATAACATATAATCCAGATCATGTATATGAAGGTCTAGTGCAGCCCCGCCACTTAATTTTTCATCAGAACCCCATCTATTTGTATGCCAGTCAGGAAATGAAGCTAATCTCTGACAAAAAGTATGAAGTGGTTTTCCAAGTTCTCCTGACTCCAAGACTTCTTTAGCTTTGATATATTCAGGCCAGAACCTGAGTTCGTGACCCACCATTGACTTGATGTTCTTGTTTTTAACTGCAGTTAACATCTCTTCAGCACCTTCTAGGGTCAGTGTTAATGGCTTTTCGCAAAATATATGTTTGTTTTTACTAGCAACTTTTAAAACCATCTCATGATGTAAAAATGTCGGAACACAAATATCCACACAATCGATATCTGCCTTTTTAAATAATTCATCTAAATCACCGTAATAGTCAGCATCAATGCTTCTAGCCAGTTTTATCCCGTTTTCTTTAGATTTATCAACAACTGCAATTACTTCTGCTCCATTGATCTGTCTATATGCATTTGCATGTATCTCTCCAATAAAACCTGCGCCCAAAATTGCGATTCTAACCATTTTTTCTAACCTCCACTACTTCATAGACATTAAATAAATTATACATATCCATATCCTTCTAAAAAATCAAATGATTTCTTTACTGCCTGGTTTATTTCATCAAGTGTTCGCTCTTTGCCTTCAAACTCTATTTCAACACTTGAAGGTCCATTATAATCCTTCAGAAGGTCAAATATTTTATTAAAATTTAGAACGCCATCTCCAAGTGCCGGAAAGTTCCACTCCCCCATTTTGCCATTTCCGTGTTCTTTTATATGTAAGTATCCCATATATGGAATCGCATACTTTATATCTTCTTCAGGTCTCACCATACCATAGAGGATAACATTACCGGTATCATAATTTAATTTTATGTTTGGATGGTTTATTATCTTTATTATCTCCGCACCCTTTTTGCCGTTATTGCACCAATTACCATGCATTTCAAAACATATCACTACCCCTTTATCTTTTGCATAATCAGCAAGTTCTGCTATATCCGTATAAAACTTTCTTTCATCTTCCTTATCCTTTACTTCACCAGTATCAGTAGTAACAAACTTAACTCTTGCCCTACTTGCAAAATCTAAAACAGTTTTAAAGTTTTTTACTGAATCTTCCTGCATTAGCCTGGTATGCCCAGCAATAGCTTGGAGGATCAGACCATATTTTTTACATAAATCCAAAACTCCATCTACTACTTTCTGATCAGTACTTTTTTCAGGTCTAGGCATGTGCTCAAAAAAAGCTGGTGCCGATGCCAGTTCTACATATTTAAAGCCAGCTTTTGATATTCCTTCCATGGCTTCGATCCCGCTAAAATTGGGATAAGTTGAAGTCACAACTCCTATTGTAGTTCTCATTTTTTCTCCTTTTATATTATGTTTATATATACAATATCGTTATTCTGTAATGACAATACTATTTATTTTAGGGCAATATCCTTTTAGTTAATCCCTGAGGATACATCTTCTGCTGGCAGAAAGCTTCAGCATAGGACACTCCAGCCTGAAATCCCCTGAATTTTGCAATTGTCCTTATGAATTCTGGTGCATCGCAATCATGCATCTCTTTAAGCCATCCCAGCTGAGATTTCATCTTAAGCATCATCGCAATTTTGGTATCAATGGTTTCAGAAATATCAACATATTCTGTGGGTTCAAAGTTTATTCCAGCTATTGTATCCATATAATAAAGAAATGGCAGTTTATTGGTTGGGGGGTATTTTGTCTTCCATAATTTAAGGTTTGCAAGATATGAAGCTTCAAAAACGAGCTTGCTTACATTTATATGGTCCGAATGATAGTCTCCGGGGTACTGGGTGATTAAGAGATCAGGATCAGCCTGCCTTAAAACGTCAATCATTTTTATCCTGCAATCCAGATCAATAACGACTTCTCCATCGGAAACTCCACCCCATATTGAAGTTGCATTAATTGTTTTTGCAGAACTTATAGCTTCATTTCTGCGAATTTTTGATAAATCTTCAGAGCTATACACCATACTTCCCTTATTTCCATCGCAAAAATGGCATATAAAAACTTCATGCCCTTCCTTACTATATTTAGCAACTGTCCCTGCGCAAAGAAGTTCTACATCATCTGGATGGGCACCAATGGCAAGGATTCTCATTCTTATCACCTCATTCTTTTATATTATTTATTTATCAAATAACTGAAAAACATACTGATTTAAGGTTCACTAATTTCAGTTGATTGACTATTTTTTATCATTTCTGACCAATTATCTCCGCATCTTCCCAATATTACTTATAACTGTAGCAATAACGATGACTGCTCCCAGAAATATTGTCTGCATATATGAAGAAACACCTATTATATTCATAGCATTATACATAATTCCTAAAAGCAATACGCCAAAGAAAGCTCCGACCAGGCTTCCCCTGCCTCCCTCAAAAGTAATACCTCCTATAATACATGCAGCGAGTGCCTGCAGCTCATAACCTGAACCACTGTCTGCCCGGACCATTCCCAGCCTTGAGGTAAGGACCAGTCCTGCCAAGCCTACTATTAATCCACTAAGTGCATAAATCGAAATGATATGAGTATCAACATTGATCCCGGAGAGAAAAGCAGCTTGCACATTTCCACCTATTGCATTTAGCCTTCTGCCATACTGAGTATATTTTCGCAGTAAATAGGCAAAAATGAAAATGAGTAGATATACTATTATTGTAAATGGAATCGGTCCTATTTTAGCTCTTCCAAGAAACTCAAAGCTTCCCCCCAGGGAATGGGGTCTTCCCTCAGCGACAATGAGGGCTATCCCATAAAATACATACATCATCCCCAGTGTAATAATTAATGGAGTTACTTTACTTTTTGCTATGATAACACCATTGATAAATCCAAGAAAAGTAGAAAGTACTATTACTGTTAAAACTGAAAGTGGAATACTATAACCAGCAAGCACCATTCTGGTAAAGATCATCCCGACCAGTCCAGCCATACTTCCTATTGAAATATCCAGACCTCCAGATATCATCAAAAGTGCCATACACATAGTTAAAATTCCAAGAACCGATATCTGCTGAGTAATATTGAAAAAGTTTCTGGTAGTTAAAAAATTTGGATTTAATATGGTAGCTATTATTGAAACAACAATAATAACTAGTATTAAATAAGTAATTTGGTTTCGTAAGAAACCAAATCTCCTGCTAAATGATGCTCCTTTTTTAATTTCATTATTATTTAACATCTTCACCTTCCTCCTAAAAATCCAGATAAAATTTTTTCTTCAGTGATTTCCTTCCCAGAGAGAACTTTGGAAATCTCAAAATCTCTTATCACAATAACTCTATCGCTTATTGAGATTAGTTCAGGCATTTCAGATGATATCATTATTATGGATTTTCCTGACGATGCCAGTTCAGTAAAAAGTTCATATACTTCAACTTTTGCGTTTACATCGATTCCATTGGTTGGCTCATCAACAATCAGTATGTTAACACCTTTGAATAGCCATTTTGCTATAACTACTTTTTGCTGATTACCACCGCTTAAAAATCTAACTTCCTGATTAAGTGACGGAGTTTTAATATTTAGTCTCTCTATATATTCTCTAACTAGCTTTTTTTCTTTACGCAGGTTAATAAAAAATTTTCCAATATTTTCAAGGCCAACAATTGTTATATTTTGGTCTACCGGCATTCCCATAAATAAGCCATCAATCTTATTATTTTCAGTTAGTAATGCTATGCCAGCTTTTACTGCTTCACCAGGATTGCTGGGAGTTATATTTTTATTTTTATAAAAGACTTCTCCCTCAACTTTGCCTAAAGCACCAAAAATTGCCCTGGCAATTTCTGTTCTTCCAGCACCCTTTAAACCTGCAAGACCAAGTATTTCGCCTTCTCTAACTTTAAAATTTATTTTTCTTGAATCCTGTTTTAATTTTAATCCCCTAACTTCGAAAATATAATCACCAATGGCACATTTCTTCTTTTTATAAAATAAATTTACTGGGCGGCCTACCATTTCTTTTGCCAGATCTTCTGAATTAAAAGTTTCTTCTATCTTATTATGGGTACTGACCTTCTTTCCATCTCTCAAAATGGTTATCCTGTCTGCGACCTCTATGATTTCTTTCAGATTATGTGCTATATATATTACACTTACCCCTTCTTCCTTTATTTTCTTAACCATGTCTGTTATAAGATTAATATCTCTAACATTAAAAGCTTGTGTAGGTTCGTCCAATATTAAAACTTTGGGTTCCTGGGCGAGTGCTTTTAATATTTTCACAAATTGCTGATCCGAAGGGCTAAGATTTTCATATTTCTCTTCTATTCTGAGATATATACCTAAATTATTTGCTAATTTTTTTGCCCGGTTAACCATCCCCTTATAACTTACAAAAAGTTTTTGGTTTTTCTTTTCTGAACCTAGAAAAATATTTTCTGATGCACTTATCTGTGGCACCAAAATATCTTCCTGGTATACAGTTTGAATACCTATTTTTCTAGCAAGGTATGGGTTAAGGAAACTGTACTGGTATCCATCAATAAACATTTTTCCAGAATTAGGTTTGAAAAATCCAGATAAAATCTTAATAAATGTGGACTTACCGGCACCGTTTTCTCCAATTAGGCAATGGACTTCTCCTCTGTGTAGCTCAAAATCAAAATTTGAAAGTGCTTTTACCCCCGGAAATTCTTTGCTTAAATTTTCAACTTCAAGTATCTTATTGCCCTTTTGACGTCTATTTTTCATAATAATTCCAGTTTTAGTTTTTGGTCACATCCTCTTTACCTTACTTCTGCAGCCCTTATAACGATTCGTTTAAAGAGCTGCAGAAGCTTACTTCATTTTATATAATTATACATTTATGGCTTACCATTCATCCAATCCACCGATCATTTCAATAAGCTCATCAGAGGGTTCCCACGGTATATTTTCATCCAGATTATCAACTGTAATTGGCATTACCCCGGGTGCTATGAAGTTTTCAGGAGGTTCAATTCCTTTTGCTTCATAGAGATACATAGCCTTAAACAGGTATAAACCTTGCAATGAAACTGGACCAGCTATAGTAGCCTGTATAATTCCATCCTTAAGCATCTGCACTCCAGTAGGTCCACCACCGGTTGAAACAATGGGTATTTCCCCTGCAAGTCCGGCATCTTCCAAAGCATTATAGCAACCAACTGCCATTGATTCATTATTAGCAAAGATAACATCAAATTCTTCTCCAGCTGCTATTACATCCTGTGTAGCATTTAGAGCTGTTTCAGTGTCCCAGTTAGTATCTCTTTGAACAGTCAGTTCTACAGTACCAAATTCAGCTAATGCATCACCTATGCCGCGCATATATTCTTCGACAATCCCCATACCAGGTAAACCTCTGCAATAAAATAGCTTTGCCCCTGGCCAGGTCTCACCTATATATTTCGCAGCCTCGTATCCGAAATCGTAATATTCAAAGGCGACATTCATAACAAAATCACCAGTTACCTTGCCAACAAGCTTGGTATTTTCAAATGATATAGGGATTCCTTCATCATTTGCTCTGTCTATGAAATCCTGGGCCTGTTCAGGTGTATAAACAAATACACATACATGATCTACATTTTTTGTCATAAGATCTTCCAGGTTACGTAGTGCTTTTTCACCATCCCATTCGGCATCAAGTACTTCAACTTCAACACCTTTTTTAGCGGCTGCATATTCAAAGTTTTCTACACTATAACCATTCCACTCATCCGATAAAGCTACCGGAATGTTACCGAATACAAGAGTCTTCTCTTCCTCTGGTGCCTTACAACTTACTACGGGAAATACTATCAAAAGTGATACCATAACCGCCATAGTCAGTGCAATCATTACTGCTTTTCTCATTTTATTTTCCCCCTTTTTGTTTTCCTATACCTTTTAAAGGTATTTTAATAATAAAGAGATTTTAATTTCTTTAATGTCACCTCCATAATTTATATAATAAAAATATTTATTATAAACAGTTATATTTTTTAAACACCTAAATCAATATATGCTCTTTCACCTGCTAATCCTGGTATAAGATCATGAACTTCTAGAATTAAATCTACCACATGAAGAAGTTAATGAAATTCTGTTTTTATTTCTATAAACCTCAATATATCATTTTTAGTGAGTATCCCTTTTAATTTGTTCCCAGATATTATCACTAAATGGTCAAGTTTATTTTTGGACATCTTTTTTATTGCATCTGATATTCCCATAGACATTTTTACTTTTTCTTTTTCAGTAAATGATTTAACTATATTACCTACTTTGACTGTGGGCCACTGCTCTTTAGATATTACTTTGACATCTTGCAAAGATACTATCCCAATAAATTTTTCTGACTTTATATCTTCTATCACTGGAAATCTTCCAAACCGGTATTTCATAAAATAATTATCTACCAGTTCTTTCACGGTTATATCTTTCTGAACTGTTACTATATCTTCATTTATTATATCTCCCACTTTTATTCCCTTTGTAGCTATTTTAAAAATAGTCTGTCTGTATCCAGAAAGGGCAGAAGATTGTATGAACCATCCAATAAATGCAAACCAAACCCCATTTAAGAAGTTACCAGTAAAGAAAAAGAAAATACCAACTGCTATCATTAAAAATCCTATTATCCTGCCCACAGTTGAAGCAATAAAAGTAGATCTTTTTAAGTTTCCAGTAGCCTTCCATATAATAGACCTTAGAACCCTCCCTCCATCGAGCGGGTATCCTGGAAGCATATTAAAAATTCCTAGTATGATATTAATAATAGCCAGATACTTAGCTGGTTCTCCTATTACTCCTATGGCCCGGCTAAAAAACCAAATAATTCCAAATATTACTGCCATAACAAAACTTGCAGCAGGCCCGGCAATAGCCATAGTAAATTCGCCATATGGAGTGCCGGGTTCTTCTTCTATCTCAGCTACTCCTCCAAACAGAAATAATGTTATCCTTTCCACAGAAATCCCTCTTTTTCTAGCAACCAGAGAGTGGCTCATTTCATGTACTAGAACTGAAAAAAAGAAGAGGAGTACTGTAATTATAGTCACTAGAGCCAGAATGCCTGGGTTAATATCTGGAAGTACGCTTGGGAAATAATAAAAGCCAAAATAATAAGCAAAGAGTGCAAATATTATAAACCAGCTTAAATCCAGTCTTACTTCTATACCAAAAATTTTAAATATCTTAAAAGAAGATTTAAACATCTAAATTCTCCTACAATCCTAAATCTGAAATATAATAAGAACTAACTTAGTTTTATTTTCAATACTTTTTTAAAGTTTTCTAATATTTAACCAGTAAACAAACAGTTATTCTAAGCTTTTTTAAAAGCCACTTTTTCCTTTGGGATACTTTTAATTCTAATTGCTAAAACCATTAAGGTTATTCCCCGGACTATACAAAAGAAAGCAATAACACCAACCAGTGCCAGAGCTCCTGCACCTGGTCTTGTAAAGATAAAACCACCAAATATTATTGTAATAATACCGCTGAGTATAAGTAGGACTTCGCTTTTTATCTCTTTTCTATATTCTATTCCATATACTATTTCCCATACACCTATAATGGTTGCCCATGCCGCTATTAAATAAAGTAAAGCTATTGCAGTCACCAAGGGGAAGATAAAAGTTATGGCACCTATGATTATCCCAAAAATACCTTCAAGTAAGATAACCCACCAGAACTTGTTTGCCCTAAGAGTGATAAATGCTCTTATGATTGCCACTATACCCGTTAGTATGGCAAAAACTCCAAAAAAAGTTATAAAGTAGACTAAAGTAAAGTCTGGCAATAAGAAAATCAAAATACCAAAAATAATTGTAAAAATCCCTACAATAAGATAAAGCCACCATATATTTTTTGGAAATTTTTCCATAACTTTTCACCCTTTCTTGTTAGAAAATACTTCTACAAAATCTATATTTAATTATATAAATATTTGTTACTATTCAGGGGGTAATCCCCTTGTCAGTTTAGATATTATTATAAACAATCT
>CAZKVA010000051.1:0-11048 GCA_964556035.1 uncultured Actinomycetota bacterium | reverse complement strand
TCATCTAATTGTCTTTTCTCACAATAAGAGTGGCAAGATTGCTTAATTCCTTCACAATCCGGTTCGAAATTTGTTACTTGGGGCTACCCATTTAATGATTACTTGTACTGATTTCGGGCCATTAATCCAAAATCAAATTTACTCAGGTAGTACTACGTACATGGTTGTGATAGTCCCTGGTCAAGATTTAAAATGAACAACAGCTTTTCCGACTTTTTCAATGAAGATCGTTAGCTTTGTGTCTTCACAAATATTAATAAGTTCAACTGGTGACCCGGGGATAATAAAACTTCCGGAGTCTAATATCTCATTTCGTTTCGCTAATTTTCCTATCAACCATCTCAGTGAATGCAAGGGCCCACCCATGATCTCAGATGCTTTTGCTTTTGTAATCATTTTGTCGTCCTTATATACTTTGAACCATTCCAATTCAAATGATAGGTTTTTTGGAGAACTCTTATTGTCACCCACAACTAATCCGGCATGGACACCATTTGAGCAGATCAACTCTTGCAGTGTTGGTGGCGTGTTCCAAAATTTATAATTATGGATCTCGATTCCAGGACTTACATATTCAATAGCATCTATTAAAACTTCATCAGGTAGATTTTCACCCTTCAGGTCCTTACCTATTTTAAAAACCATTTCCGGTTCTATCGCACAATTGGTATATCTTTTCCAATCAAGCTCTTCTCCATCATTAAAAATATGCGGCCAAAATAATCTGCCCAAAATTGGTTCATTCAATCCAAATTGGGATTGAATGGCACGGCTGGTGCAACCCACCTTATATCCGATTGCACGCTCGCCTCTTGATATCCTCTTTTCAGTAATGCGTTCCTGGACAATATAGGATTCCTGAACGGATAAATCTGAAATTAAATATTGAATTTCATCATTCCAGTAACCACTATAAAACGTATTGAAAAAATTTTCTGTAAATTTTTCTATTTTGTTTGAATTATTTCCCAAATTGATTATGAGTCATATAATAATTACCAATATATAAATAAAATCATTTATTTCCAGGAATTTTAATAATATTTTCATGCTGAAAGATATCATCAATATCAAGGCCAAGCTCTTCATATAATGCTCCAGGTATTCCAATATCTGCAAGATACAGGGAACCAATATAGCTCCTGGCATTTTCCTTTAGTAAACCTTGCTTTGGCAAAGCAAGGGTCATGGTATGGTCTGCCCGGATACATTTATTATAGATATTACCTTTTGTTGAATCAATACCAGTGGGCACATCAAGGGACAGTACTCTACTAATGATCATCGGGTCACTTAAAAACATTTTCCACAGTACTTTCTTTCAAAGAATATAAAATATCCAGCATATTCATAAATGATTATATACCTGGATTACTTTAAAAAAGAAGTAGAATTAATAGAATAAGTAAGTGTGCCTGAAAATAAAACGACCCTGGGATCAGGGCCGTTTTTTGATTATGTTGTTTGCGCATTTACTATCTACGCAAAATAGATATAAAACAAAAATTGTGCTTGGAATTCTTAACTATCAATACTTTTTGGCTGCCTTCTTCATTCTTTCCTCAAGCTCTTCTTCGGATTTAACCTTTGATATATCAAGATCCATATCAGCAAGCAGTCTTATCGCACATCTGACGATCATAGTGTTTGCGATCTTATGGCCGCCTGACTTCTTACATTCGATTCCCAGATTCTCAAGATATGCAACCATATCTGAAGGCATTGTGATCGGAACTCTGAAATAGTCTTGCTTTCTTTCAACCATATATAACCTCTTGAATATCTTTTTTGTATTTTTATGTATATGAGTATATTTATTAGTAAGCAAATTGTCAAATAAGCTTTAAGGTATTTTTAAGGAAAAACCTTAACAAAATTAAGCTGAAGATTCGCCAGGGAGGACTGAAGGTTTTCTGCTTCACTGGCACTTAATTCATCTTTTAATACTTTAAAAAGAGCATCAAAACTATCAACAGCCATTTTTGCTTGTTCTTTATCCTTATATTTATTATTTGCCTCTGCAGGGATACCCATTTTCTTATAAGCAAGGCTGGAAAGAGACATCATCATCTGGGTTACAATATCTTTAGTCGTAAGCCTGTCTATCTCTTCCTGAAGCTGCTTTAACATTTCCTCTTCTTTTTTCTTTGTATCTTCGCCGGCGGCAGCATCTTCAGGTTTACTTTCTACCTTCCCATTTGCAGTCTTACTGTCGATACCCTCTTTGGCCATCTTGTCTTTTAATTCCTTGTCTTCGCCATTTCCCTTACTTTTTTTTCTTTTTTTCTCTGTCAATTAAATCACCTCAAAATAATAATGATAATATATGTTTGATATGCTTATATAATATTATCTTAAGAATATGACTTATAGTCAATTACTCTGAATAATATTTTATAAGCGAAAATACTTCATAGCCTTCAAGTATTTTCCGCGGATTTAAAAATTCAAGTTCAATTAAAAAACAGAAGCCAAGGACTTCTCCGTCCATTTTTTCAACAAGATCTGCTTTTGCTTTCGCTGTACCGCCAGTGGCAACCAGGTCATCGACGATAAGTACCCTGTCGCCCTTTTTCACAGCATCCACATGCATCTGGAGTATATTCTTTCCATACTCAAGATCATAGGAAATCTCGCAGGTCTTATAGGGAAGTTTCCCGGGCTTTCTAATTGGTATGAATCCTGTCCCCAGATTGTATGCAAGGAGAGCACCAAAGATAAATCCCCTGGCCTCTGCGCCAATCACGAGGTCTATCTCTTTTCCCTTATACTGTTCAGTCATCTTATCTACAGAATATTTAAATGCATCACTATCTGATAGCAAAGTCGTGATATCTCTAAAAACAATTCCTTTTTTAGGAAAATCAGGGACATTCCTTATTTTCTTTTTTAAATCCATCTTATCCTTTCAGTAAACTCCGGGTAAATTATATCCATCTTATAATATATAGGTCAATAATTAAATTATAATCTGGAACTATTGAGAGTTCCTAAAAAACTAGTTCACTTAAAATATCAGTAATCTGGCTTAAATATTATCTTTTACTGTATGGATTATTGCTTCTGCATCAAATCCATATGCCTTTACAAGTTCTGAAGCTGTGCCGGATGCGCCAAACTTGTCCTGTACCCCGAGCCTTATTACCTTTGCCGGAAACTTTTCCGAAAGCAGTTCACAAACGGCGCTTCCGAGTCCGCCGATTATGCTGTGGTCCTCCACAGTTATGACAAGGCCTGTTTTTTGTGCACTCTCTATTATGAGGTCCCCGTCCAGCGGTTTAATGGAAGCCATATTGATAAGATCGGTCTCAATACCTTCTTCCTCCAGTTTTGTAGCAGCTTCAAGTGCTATATGGGTTGTAAAACCGGCACCGATGATTGTAGCTTTATCACCTTCCATTATCTGCACACCTTTCCCGATCTCAAATTCATAATCATCATTGAAAATGACCGGACTTGCCCCCCTGCAGAGCCTCACATAGCAAGGTCCATTATACTCCGTTACCTTCTCAATGACTTTTTTGGTCTCGGTAGCGTCCGCAGGTGAAAGAACCAGTATGTTGGGGATAGCACGCATTATCGCTACATCCTCAATAGCCTGATGGGTGGCTCCGTCTTCACCAATTGTTACTCCGCTGTGCGTTGCACATATTTTGACATTAAGCTTCGGATAAGCGACTGATATACTTACCTGGTCGCATGCTCTCTTTGTTGCAAATACACTGAATGTAGACGCAAACGGAATCTTTCCCATAGCTGCAAATCCCGCTGCAACACTCATCATATTTGATTCAGCTATGCCCATATTGAAAAACCTGTTCGGAAATTTCTTGCCAAATACTGCGGTCTTGGTAGATTTTGAAAGGTCACAATCCAGAACGACAATATCATTATTTGACTCCCCGAGCTCAGCAAGAGTGGTACCGTAAGCCTCCCTGGTCGCGATCTTTTTATCACCCGTGGTATTTAATATATCTTCAATCTTTTTATTTAACATGATGATTAACTCCTATTTTTATAAATTTTATGTTTTAGCTGGCATCGATTTCGCATATATCACAGATAGCCTTATCTTTTTCTTCTTCACTGGGAGCATTCCCATGCCAGTCACATGCATTTTCCATAAAAGTTACTCCCTTGCCTTTTGTAGTGTTGGCAACTATGCATACGGGGTTTCCTTTCACTGAAATAGCCTTTCTCATGGTATCGTCTATCGCATCAAGATCATGTCCGTCTATCTCATATGTCTTCCAGCCAAATGAACGCCATTTCCCAGCCAGTGAATCTGTGTTCATTACATCCTTTGTGAATCCATCTATCTGCAGGCCATTGAGATCCACAATTGCTATGAGATTATCAAGACTATAATGCCTTGCAGCCATTGCAGCTTCCCATATCTGCCCCTCATCACATTCACCATCACCAAGGATCGCAAAGACTTTCACTCCGCTACTGTCAAGTTTTGAAGCTAGCGCCATCCCTACCGCACACGAAAGTCCCTGTCCGAGAGAACCTGTAGATATATCTACTCCGGGTGTCTTATTCATATCAGGATGGCCCTGAAGCATGCTGCCGTATTTCCTGAGAGTCTTTAACTCCTCTTTATCAAAATACCCCTTTTCTGCCAGTGCAGCATATAATACCGGACAGGCATGTCCCTTTGACAGCACAACCCTGTCCCTGTCTTTTTTAGCTGGATCTTTTGGGTCAATATTAAGGACCCCGCTAAAATAAAGATATGAAAACATGTCTGCCATTGATAATGATCCACCGGGATGTCCCGAACCGGCGGCACAAAGCATCTCGACTATATCGACCCTGATGTCTTTTGCCTTCTGTTCAAGCAGCCCTTTTGATTTTACATCCATTGATATTCCTTTCTTCTCCGTCAAAAAATAATATAATGGGCAGTATTACGGGCCCATAAGTCCTCTGAGCTATTAAAACAATTAATTAGGAGTCTGTCCTAGAACTGGATCTTGGCTTGTTCTTGGAAAGACCCCTATGATTATAATAAAAAGTCATGGATTTAAGAAGTAAGTATGTGATAAATTATTGCGGATGATATTTCTTATTTATTAAATAGAAATAAAAAATAAAATATTATAAAATTGGTAAAGTCTTTTAATATTCTTGATAGAAAGTAGCAATGTATAATAATCTATATAATAATCTCGTAGTAATAGGCGGAAACACCTCCGGGCTCGCTGCGGCAAGCCAGGCAAGGAGAATAAATCCTGATCTTAATATTACTGTACTTGAAAGCGGAAAATATATATCTTATGGCTCATGCAGTCTTCCTTACTTCATTTCAGGGTATGTAAAAAAAGTTGATGACCTTTTTACCTATCCGAAGGATTTCTTTGAACAGAAAAGAAATATAAAGATACTTACGGGCCATAGGGTCGTAGGAATTGATCCTTCAAAAAAGGAACTTCTTGTGAATGTGAGCCAGGACCGGGAAAACAGGATCATAGAATATGACAAACTTATAATAAGCAGCGGTGATACCACTATCATCCCCGATATACCGAGAATAGATTCTTTAAATGTCTTTCAGTTCAGAAATGTTGAGGAAGCGGAAAATCTTAAAAATTTTATAGATTCAAATAATCCCAAAAAAGCTGTAGTCATAGGCGGAGGTGCAATAGGCATGCTTCTTGTAGAGGCTTTCAACCAAATCGGTATAAAGACTACCGTGGTGGAAAGAAAAGAGAGGATATACAATGAATTTGAATATGAGATAAGCACCATCCTTGCAAGAAAAGCTGAGATGGATGGAGTGGACATCCTTACTAAAACAAGTATCACTTCGGTTAATACTGATTCCGGTCAGAATACAGTCACAATAGAAGATGCTGGCGGGAAAAAAGACCTGGAATGCGACCTGGTTCTGTTGGCTACAGGTGTTTCTGCTAATACCGGATTTCTTGCAGACACATCAATAGAACTCGGGATAAATGGAGCCATCAAGGTAGACAACAAGCTTCAGTCTTCACATATGAATATTTATGCATCCGGGGACTGCGCAACTATAAAAAATATTGTGACGGGAAAACAGGATCATATACCAACTGCAAATAATGCCGTTAAAACCGGAAGGATAGCAGGAGAAAATGCAGCTGGCGGCAATAAAGTCTTTAATGGTTCTGTAAGAACCGTAGTTGATAAAGTCCTTGATCTTGAGATCGCAAGTACAGGGATAGGCTCGAAAGAAGCAGTAGCACTTGGCTATGATGCAATAAAACTTATTGACGGCTTTTCTTCACATGCAGGTTCTGTTCCGGGAGCAAAAAAAATAGCGATAATAATCATAGTGGACACAGCCTCAAGAAAGCTTCTAGGCGCACAGATGATAGGCGGAGAAGGAGTCGGTAAAAGGATAGATGTCTTTGCCACAGCAATAACTGGTGAGATGACCGTGGACGATATCTATATGCTGGATCTTTCTTATGCACCTGCAATATCTACTGTCTGGGATCCTGTTAATAAGATATGTGGAAAAGCAGTCCTGGCACTTGATAGCAAGAATGTATAGGGATAAGCTCTATTCAATCAATCCTTTGATATAGTCATCATTTTTAATATATAAGACATTTTTATAATTTAAACAATCCGTCTTGCCCTGTCTCTTCCGGGGATGCTTCACGGTCATTCTTGCTGTCCTTATTATCTGTTTGACTGCTTGAACCTTCATTATCCATATTCTCTTCTCCACCAAGATCCAACTGCTTTGTAAAGACAGACCTCTCAAAATTCCTGGCATACTCGGACCATTCATTTTCATCACTCGTATTTTCAAGGATAATATTGAATCCGCCTATATCACCATCAAGGTGGTCAGCATGATAGACTATAAAAGCTTCCAGTATTTTTGGCCTCTTTGGTGAACCATACTCCAGATGGCCGTGATGAGTGAGTATTATATGGAGAATCCTGTCAGCAAGATCCTTTGGAAATCCCTTGATCTGCCCTATCTTTTCAAGCACCCAGCCATAACCTATGGTTATATGGCCAAGAAGTCTCCCCCTGTTGGTTATCTTTAAATTGACTCCCGACTGGTACTCTTTTATCTTTCCCACATCATGAAGTATTGCGCCGCAAATAAGCAGGTCCCTGTTGAGATTATCATAAATACATGCAAGCATGTCACAGACCTTCGTGACATTAAGTGAATGCTCCAGCAGCCCGCCCTGATAAGCATGGTGGTAACGGATTGCAGCAGTCGAGGTTCTATAATCTGAGACAAATTTTTTATCATCCATAAATAAGTTTAGAAGTTCTTTTAGGTGTTTGTTTTTAATGCTGTCTATATATCCAAGGACTTCTTCAAACATGCTGTCAATGTCCTTGCTTGTGCTCTTTATATAGTCGGAAAGGTCCAGACCAGCATCTTTTTTTATTTTTACAAGAGAATTTACAATAAGCTGCCTGGAGCCCCTGTATTCTTTCAGGATACCTTTTATCTCCACAAGGTCGCCCTCTGCAAAGATCCCTGATGCTTGAAAAACCTCGGTCCACATAACGCCCTCTACTGTTCCGCCTCTGTCCTGCAATGTCACAGTGCAGTAATCTTCGCCATTTTTTTTCTTTTTTACCTGTTTTTCGGAAACAACAAAGGTCGTTTCAACCAGGTCACCTACTTTCAGATCTGACAAGAATTGTTCTTTTTTTACCACCATGCATCTATCCCTCTATCTATCCAATGATTATTTATTTTAATTTATCCATATTCCACCCTTTGAAATGATCAAAGGATTTATAATCTGTCATATCATAATGTATCGGTGTTACCGATACATAACCATTCTTGACCGCATAATAATCAGAATCTTCACGGACATTTCTCTCAAGGAATACCCCGTCCATCCAGTAATAATCCCTACCGCGAGGATCCTGTCTTTTTACAAAATTATCCTTAAATCCTATATTACTCTGAACAGTAAGCTTCACACCTTTTATTTTTTCCTTCTCAAGGCTGGGTATATTAATGTTTAAAAGGGTACCCCCGGGGAGCCCTCCATTTTCTAAAATCCTTGCAGCCATCCTCAAAGCAAATTCCGAAGCATAGCTATAATCCGGATTCTGCAGATCATCAGCTGATATGGCTATTGAGGATACTCCGCATACTGTTCCCTCTGTAGCAGCAGAAACAGTACCTGAATAGATGATATTTTCTCCCATATTTGGTCCGCGGTTTATCCCGGATATCAAAAGATCGGGGGGCTCGTCAAGTATGGTCCCTATGGCAAGCTTTACGCAATCTGCAGGAGTGCCATCCACTGCATATCCGAAGAATTCACCTTCCTGGTAATTCTTTATAACAGATATCGGTCTGAATACTGTTATAGCATGTCCGACCGCACTGCTTTCTTTGTTAGGCGCCACTACTTTTAGGTCAAACCTGCCGTCTTTTTTGAATGTCTTATAAAGGGAATAAATACCCTCTGCATCAATGCCATCATCATTTGTGAGGAGTATGGTTTTTCTTTCTGTTTTCAATCTTTGATTTCTAGTTTTATTTTTACTAAGTCTATAATCTTAACAGCTAACTCCAAGCAATAGTTAGCATCAGTTATTCTAACCTATGCCGTATTAATATACAATGTGCCTGACAGTAGGGTTCACCCTGATACTTCCTGATTATTTTATAGTTTATAGATTCATAATTCCAGAATAATAGAGGTCCAAATATGTTAAAATAAATAAAATGCAGATCTTAAAAACTTGAAATAATGGGAGATTAGATTCAATGAAAAAATTTGATTTATCAGGCAAAGTCGCAGTTATCACCGGGGCAACAAAAGGAATAGGCCTTGGGATAGCAAAGACTTTTGCAGAAAATGGCGCAGAGATTGCCCTGATAGGAAGAAATGTAAAAAGCGGGAAAAAAGCTTTATCAGAAATAAAAGGGATCACAAAGAACAAAACCAGCTTTTACAGTTGTGATGTGGGAGAATATAGACAGGTAAAAAAGACCTGTGCAAAGATACTCAAGGATTTTAGTAAAGTAGATATACTTGTATGCAACGCCGGTTGGACGGTAAAGGCTCCCCTAAAGGATATGGATATAAAGGTGTGGGACAAGGCAATAGCTGTAAACCTTAATGGGGTATTTTATTTCATAAGGAGCCTCATTAACTCTATGCTTGATAATAAATATGGCAATATAATAATAATCGGTTCTTCTGTTACATGGAATGGTGCCGGAGGAGGCCTGCATTATCCGGCAACCAAAGCTGCCCTTACAGGCATCATGAGAGGCCTTTCATATGAGCTTCTTCCCCAGGGCATAAGGTCCAATATCATATCACCCGCACTGACAGATACTCCCATGCTCCGCAGTAGATACCCCAATGATGAAGAGACCAATAAGATGCTTGCGGCACAGGTCCCGATCGGGAGGATAGGAAAACCTGAGGATATTGGCAATCTTGCGCTTTTCCTCGCCTCAGATGAATCCAGCTATATCGTGGGCCAGGAAATAGTAGCAGATGGGGGTAGGATACTTTATAAGCATCCAGATGGGAGTTAACCCGCAAAAATACTCTGCCTATTATTCCTGAGAGATAAAACTATTAATATTTTTCCAATTTTCCAGCCAAATGTTGATTAAGATCAAAGACTTTTTCACAGGTCCTTACACTTCCGGAGCCATCCAGTACCGGGGATTCTGCAAACCAGGGTCCGACAGTGGCATTCCATTTTTTGGTCACTTCCAGTTTACCCAGTTTCTCATAAAGCTTGTCCAGATCATCACATTCATAATATATAATAGAAAAATTCTTATAGATCCATATGATCAGTTCCCTGGCTCCTGCTCCTTTTATGGAATCAAGGATCTCCGGCCAGGGTTCCCTGTGAATATCAGAGTAGCTCTCAACAAATTCATCCTTGATCTCGATGACTAAACAATATCTATTAGTTTTCATTCTGCCTCCATATAATTTAAATTTTACTATCAGAGCTTATTTGATCATATTTCTCTGTATTTATGATATATTTTCTAATAATTATTATAAATCACATTCATAATCATACATATAAATAATCTTTATAATCCAATCTCTTTATTTTTTTAAGATCGAGCCAGTAGGCAAATTCCTCCAGGTATTTTCCTACATCTTCCATGACCATTGGGAAATGATGCGGAAGACCGTTTGTGAGCAGTGTATTTGCCATATCCATTGCCCCGATAGGTTCACCATACAATTTTAGCTCATTTACCCAGCCTCTGCTGCCATTAAATGATTTTTTTTCTTCATCAAAAAACTTACCGGTAAAATAGTAAAAATGGCCGGACTCTTTGACAAGCCTGAATACAGTGACCACTCCCTTTTTAAATATCAGGTCGGTTATAGGGCCGCAGTTTTTAACACTTTCAGTATAATCAGCAAAGTAATGCTTCTCGAGTACCACTCCCCTGTCATTTGCCATCTCTATGGGAGCTGACCCGCAATGCCACAGCATGAGCGAATCATCGGATTCATCAAATTTGGGAAGATCCGTAAGTGCTATGATCTTGCCTGTCAGGTTTCTTAAGACCAGCATGGAGACTGTTGATAATACATCTGCTTCACAACCAGCCACGATCCCTGCGCTATTAAGTCTTGAATTAATAAGGCATCCAACCATTTCTTTTACAGGCATAAGCTTGGGCCAGCAAGAAAAAGCAACTGCCTTATAATTTTCTTCCTCGCAAATTTTCCTTATTGCCAGATACATTTTAATAGAGTCGACAATTTTATCTTTGGAAACCCTGCTTATCTTACAGGATTTAATATTATCCATTTCTTCAGAAATAAGATCAGCGGGGACTTCTTCACCCAGCTTTATTATATCTTCAACTTCATAGTCCCTTAGCACATCAACTCCCAGATTCTTATATATTTCACGCTCATTTACCATATGATTTATGTGTCCATCTGCCAGTTTCCCGATCTGGGCCACCCTTGCATTACGCAAGGCCTTGATAGCCGAAAGAACTTTTATGGTTATTTCAAACCTGTTCTTAAAATATTTTCCATCAATATCACCAAAAAACCACT
>CAZKVA010000050.1:0-11233 GCA_964556035.1 uncultured Actinomycetota bacterium | reverse complement strand
AAATAGAAAATATATACTAATTGGATATTTTAGTCAAACATTTCCAATGATTTTGCTATAATAGCAAAAGATTTCAGCGAGGTTTTATGAATAAAAGAACAATTATAATATTAATCTTGTGTGCAGCTATCATAGCGGCTGTGACAATTATATCCTTAAGGAAAGACCCGGCTATCACTGGTCTTTATCTTAGTGATGCACCGGCTCTATCTTATGAAGAAGAAACTGATAAAGAAATTGCAAAAGTCAAAGAGTTTCAAAGCAAAGGTTCTGATATCTACCTTATCATCAGTATGAGGGACCTGGATACCGAAGATATTATCGAAGTATCCTGGACAGTCTCAGATAAGGATAGCGGTACTATTTTTCAGGAAAACACAATAAGTCCTGAAAGAGCCGGTTCGGGAGAAATAATAATTTACCTCTTAAAAAGGAACGGCGAATATCCTGAAGGATACTATACTATTGAAGTAGTGCTAAACGACTTGAGTAAAATGCAGATCGAATTCACTATTGATGCAGAGTAAACAGGAGCTTGTCCGGGAACGGTGACTTGAGCTCTAGACAGTATCCTCATATTCATTACCTACTTTTGCAAATTCATCCTTTATTCTTTTGAATATTAATTCCAGCGCTTCGTTTACAGTATTGTCCAGATTATAGTTCTGTATGATCTTTACATTCTTCTTGCCCGCCAGCTCCTCAATATAACCCTGGATCATTATTATCTTATCCAGGTGTTTTATATACCTCTGCATCGGCCTTGAACCCTGTGTTTCAACGTTCCTCTTATTAAAATGTTCCTTATGTGTATTTTTGTCAGGAACCGCTACTACCATCTGGATTATTATTGAACGGTCAGTGTATTTTTCTATATCGAGATACCCTGGTACAATATGAGCTCCTTCGATAACAATATCTGTTTTCTCTTCCACACTTCTCTTTATTATAGCTTCAACACCTACATTTACCGCGATTACCTGTTCCCTGAAACCAAGGATCACCGGCTCGACTCCTGATGGAGGTAATGTCAGGTTAAGATATGCATTATAAGATGAACCCCTTAGAGGTCTTATAAGCTTTTCGGAAACTGAAGCCCTCATGACCTCCCTGATAGCATCAGTAGATACGACCCTGGTGATATTGAGTCTGTTTGCAAGAACTGTTGCAACTGTTGACTTGCCTACGCCTGTTGCCCCTCCGACAAGTATTATTGTCGGCTTTTGCAGTTTTCCAACTGACTGCCACAGCAGGTATTTTTCAGCATATTCCAGGCTGACCTCATCTTTGATAAACCTGAAAGCCAGCGATCTTAATTCTTCCAATGTAATCGATCTTGCCCGTTGGGTTTTAAAATATTCCTGTATATTAAGCGCTATATTATGAGCTGTTACTATATCGATTCCTGCTACCGAAATAGATGATGCAAGTATACCTTTTGAAAAAGGAAGTCCGCTTTTTTTATCAGATATTACTACAGTGTTCTGTTGGGACTGGTCATTTCCATTTACAGTCATTTGTTCTTTCTCCTTCTGATAAGTTTCATAAGCTCTCCTTTGAGATCTGTTTTGCTGCTGGTAATGATTGAAATATTATCCTGGTATACTACTTCTTTTTTCTCTTTTGAAGCATATTCTGTCAGTACATCTACGGCGGCTGCCTTTAGCTCTGTAAGGATAAGGTCAAATTCCGGGCTGCTATCCAGGTCCTTTCTTAATTCATCCCTCCTGGACAGGTTAAAACTTGCTTTTACTACACTGCAGCCATACTCGGTTTCAAGATGATCTATTATTTTTTTTTCAATACTGTCTATTGCAGTCATCCCCAGGAAAATCTTTTTACCCCTGATGCTTGAAAGAGGTCTTGGCCTGAAGATCGTCCTTATCACTGATGCTCCCGGATTGAATTTCCTGATCCTGGATTCAAGATTTTCTATTTTTTTTAAGTCCGCAATAGGTTCCTCACACATGGTAAGTATGACCAGGTCAGCCATGATTATCCTGTATATGCCCAGGTACCCTATAAGGCTGTCCCATTCCTGAAATGCTCCTATTGTACAGATCGTTATATCCGTATCAACCTGCGGTATCGAAGCACCACTCCCTTCTATTATCAGAAGATCTGAATCCAGTTTTTCTGCTATTTTCATACCTTCTTCAATATTGGTCATAAATATCTTTCCGGCAAACCCTCCCCCACATCTCCTGCATCCGATAGTCGTAACCCTGCTTAACAGAGCATCCTCAATATAATCTGAGCTTGCATGATAGCCATTTTCATTTAACCGGAGAAGGTATTTTTCATCTATATTTACCTCATCTCCCTTGATCACCTGTGGCTCACTGGGGCCGCCTCTTCCCATTGCAACTATAGCTACATCGATACCTTCATCTATTAAGAGCCTTGCAATATACGTACTTATTGCTGTCTTACCGATCCTTTTACCTGTACCGATAATAGCAATGGTATCCTTTTGGCTTTTTATATAGTGGGGTTCCCAGTTGAAAAGGAAATCTGGTCCCATATAGCTGCACTCATTGGCCATACAGAAAGAAGCTATCTTCATCCTTATCTTATAATCCACAACAGGCTCATCACTGAGATCATAGGCGATATCCGGTTTAAAAAATTCAAGGGCCCGGCAGAAGTCAGAATCAATATCATCTATCATATAGACTTTTTCACCAAAATATTTTTCCAGGTCACAGGCAATCAGCTTCTCTGTCCCGCCAAGAAATATTATTCCTGAAAAGCTGCCAGTGAAATAAGTTTTTAAAAGATTTATTGCATCCCTGGTCACTTCGGGATAATGCTCACCATCTATCAGGGCCACTAATCTTTTATACCTGTTATCTTTTTTCTGTAATAAACTTTTCACAGAGCTTGGCCTTTCTGCCTATTCTTTTTACTCCGAGTATTTTCTCAATTTTGTCAAAAGGTGATCTTCTGTATATGTCTATTTCTTTTTCCCGGATATATATTATATTGTAGCTTGGTTCTATTACTCCTCTGAGCCTGAGACATGATACCGTACCTGATGTAACCACCAGGAGATCTTCGACTCTCCATAAATAGGGAACATGTTTATGGCCGCAAAGGACCATGTCTACTCCGGCATCTACTACAGTCTCGAGTACATCCCCCGCATCATTTACAATATTTCTTTCACGCCCGGTATTGGGAATAGGCACCAGGTGATGATGCATGGCAAATATTTTAAAATTTTTACCACTGCTCTTTCCAAATTCTTCATTTATCCATTTATAATGCTCACGGCCTATCTGGCCATTATCCAGGTCCGGCTCACTCGAATCAGCGGCAATAATGGTAACATCCTTATTCCTGAATGTCTTGTATCTCTCTCCAAAGATCTGCTCAAAATGAAGATATCCTACATTTCTCGAATCATGATTACCAAGCTGAACTATCAGATTCTCACATTTAATAGGTGCAAGGTAGTTTTTAACAGTATCGTATTCCCTCCTAAAACCATTAGCTGTCAGATCACCGGTTATTATTACAATATCCGGGTTCAATTCATTTATCTCATCTATGGCCCTCGTAAGAAGACTTGGGACAAAATGTGATTCTCCCACATGAATATCGGATATCTGAGCAATTATTGTTTCTTTATTGCTCTCTGCCATTTTTTTTCCTTTCAAATATAAAACAATTTCTTATATATCAAATTACTACTTTTATTACCTGTTAAAAAGATTGAGCCTTCCCGAAATGTCGCTATACTTTTTGGAACCCCTCATTACTTCGCAGCATAATCCAAAAAACTTATCATTTGTCTTAAGAAGCTTATAGAAAAAAAGAGGATAAGTAAAAAATATCCTGGAAAAGTTCAGGGATATCTTTATATCCCGGTATATATCCTCTATTATTGCTTCTCTATAGTCTTTAAAAGAATATTCCGACTTCTTAAGGGCAGCTACTATGCTTTTCAATGCATGATGAGAGCTTCTAATAGAATTATAGAGTCCTTCCCCCGAAAAAGCATCTCCGAGACATGCGGCGTCCCCGACCAGGAGTACTCTTTCCCGGCACAAAGGCGTATCTTCTTTTCTAATAGGAATACACTGTGCCATTACCCGCGGTCCGGTCCCATTATTTCCAAATAAATCTTTTCCGAGGTATTGCCTGAAGTATTTCTTCATCGGGACAGCGGTATCTACAGGACCACCTATTCCATAGGATATTGAATCTTTTTTTGGAAAGGCCCATAGATATCCCCTTCTTGTACCTCCGAAATCAAGACTAATATGCTTCCTTATCTCCAGATCTTCATCAGGACGGCACTTTTTCTCAAGTTCATATCCCAGTATCCGCAAGATACCGGCTTTACCGATTATCCTGCGGTGCACCAAACCTCTTACTCCATCGGCTCCTATAAGTATTCTTGTATTGTATTTATTCTTTTCTGTTTTTACAATTATACCACTATTATTACTTTCAAAATCTATTACTTCTTCGCCGAATTTAATACTGCATCCACTTTCCGCAGCTCTTTCTGCAAGAAAATGGTCAAATTCTCCCCGGTCAACAGTATGGATTATGGAACTTCCATATATTTTTGAGAAATTATCACGACCCTTTAGAGAAAACAGGATACTTCCAAAACTTTTATGGATGATACTATTGATATCAAAAGGGATGAGTTCAAGTATCCTATTCTGCAAACCTCCCGCACAGATCTTATGCCGGGGGAAATTCTTCTTATCTATTAACAGGGTTTTTATATTATTTTGGGAAAGCAGAAAACCAAGCAAGCTGCCGGAGGGTCCGGCTCCTGAAATTATTACATCATATCTTGATTTCATACACCCTAATTTTATAAAAAGAAAAAGTAAAGCACAATATAATTACTTATATTATGCTTTACTTTTAATATAAATTTAATAGTAATCTTACTATTTTATTGTCTACCAAGCCAAAATCCAGTTCTCAGACAGGCTCCTGGCTTTTACGCAACTACTAGATATATGCCTTTTCTGTCTGTTTTTCAAAGAGATGGAGCATTTCAATATCCATAAACAATTTGGCAGTATCTCCACTCTTTAGCATGGATTTTGGGGTTACCCTTGCAGTCATAAGGACACCATTGATGTCTACATATACATAGATCTCAGCACCCATAGGTTCTGTGACTTCTACCTTTGCGGTCAGAGTATTTCTGTCATTTGCACCTTCTACAAATTCAGAGTCTTCCAGGTCCTCTGGCCTTATTCCCATGACGATATCTTTGCCTTCCAGATTGTTATTCTTTATAATATCCTTGATCTTTTGTGGAGTATCGATCTCAAACTGATGATTCTTAAGTGTTAACTTATCAGTTACAGTAACATCCACAAAGTTCATGGCTGGCGATCCTATAAATCCTGCAACAAACATGTTTTTAGGATGATCATAGACTACCTGTGGTTTTCCTGTCTGCTGTACTAAGCCGTCCTTCATTATTATTATCTTATCAGCCATTGTCATGGCTTCAGTCTGATCATGGGTAACGTAGACGATAGTAGCCTTTAGCCTCTGGTGTAGTTTTGCAATCTCTGTTCTCATCTGTACACGCAGTTTTGCATCAAGGTTTGAAAGAGGTTCGTCCATGAGGAACACTTTTGGGTCCCTTACGATAGCTCTACCAAGTGCGACTCTCTGTCTCTGCCCGCCGGAAAGTTGCTTGGGTTTTCTTTTAAGTAAGTCTTCAATATGCAGGATCCTGGCCGCATCAGTTACTCTTTTCTCGATCTCGGCCTTTGGGGTTTTTCGGAGTTTTAATCCGAAAGCCATATTATTATACACATCCATATGGGGGTAAAGGGCATAGTTCTGAAACACCATCGCGATATCCCTGTCCTTTGGTGGGACATCGTTGACAAGCCGATCTCCGATATATATTTCTCCCTCGGTTACTTCCTCCAACCCTGCTATCATACGCAGTGTTGTGGTTTTACCGCATCCTGAGGGTCCTACCAGGACCACAAATTGTTCGTTTTCGATGACGTCACTCACTTTGTTAACAGCCACTACATCATCGAATCGCTTGGTCAGGTCTTTTAAGAGTACCTTAGCCATTTGATTCTCCCTTATTCGATTATAATAAACAAGGGAGATTATAACCTAAAATGCAATTATTTTCTATATGATGAGATAAAGTTCATGCCATAAGCATCCCTTCCGGCAAGAAAATCTGATGCTCTCATTGCCTCTGCAAGACCTGGTGTAAGCGGATCAGCTATAGGAGCTGTAAGCCCGTTCATTATACCCATTGAAATAAACTGGATATTAAGCAGGTTCCTGTTCGGCATCCCAAAACTGACATTGGAATATCCTCCTGTTGTAGACACTCCATACTCAGCAACCAGCTGCCTCATCGTCTCGATCGTTATCTTTGCAGATTCCGTATTGGTCGAATTGGTCATGACCAGGCTGTCAAATACCAGGTCCTCTATCTTGATGCCCATGCTTTCTGTCCGTGTGATTATTTTTTTCGCTATTTGGAGCCTTTTTGCCACATTATCAGGTATCCCGTTCTCATCCAGCATAAGACAGATAATAGCTGAACCGCTCTCAGCTATTACTGGAAGCAGGTTTCCCATAGATTTTTCTTCCCCTGTCACTGAATTTATGAGCACTTTATAGGGATATACCTTAAGTGCCGCCTTGAGCGCTTCAGGATTTGCTGAATCAAGGCATATAGGCTGGTTTGACTCTTCCATTACGACCTGCACTGCCCTGGGGAGCATCTCTATTTCATCTACTCCTACCGCACCGACATTTACATCGATGATATGGCCGCCAGCTTCTGTCTGTTTCCTGGCATCTTCCCTTACAATATCCAGCTTGCCCTGCTTTAGTTCCTCAGCAAGGGATTTTCTTCCAGTAGGGTTGATCCTTTCGGCAATTATGACTGTTGGGAGTCCCTGGCCGAACTTCACTTCAGTCCCTTTACCTGTTACCACTGTTTCCATAGTATTCTTCCTTTCTCTTTTTTACCCATTTAATATCCCCCCTATTTATTGCAATCCTTAAAAATCCTGATAAAGACCTCAAGAAATTTTGCATTTACTTCATCTGTAGCAACTGTAACCCTTATACATTCTGGAAATCCGAGATTTTCTCCAGGCCTTACAATAAATCCTTCTTTTAACAGTTCCTCACTTACCTGACTGCTGTCACTGCCAACCTTTATAAGTATAAAGTTAGCATAGGACCTTATGAACCCTATACCATTTTTCTCAAGCACATTATAATAGATTTGTTTTTGTTTGTGAATATTCTCCCTTATTTCAACAGCAAAGTCCTGGTACTGCAGGCTGTAAAGAGCTGCTTTTTGTGCAATCGAGCTTACATTAAAAGGAAGTCTCACCTTATTCAGGGCGCCTATAGCCTCAGCTGATCCTATGCCGTATCCTATTCTCAGACCGGCAAGACAGAATATTTTTGAAAAAGTCCTGAGGACCATCAGATTGTCCCTGCCGGCAATATATTCCGTAGTATCTATTCTTTCGTCAGGCATAGCATACTCATAATAGGCTTCATCCATTACAAGAAGTATGTCTTCCGGTAATCTATCCAGTACATATTTGAACTCTTCCTTTGTTATATTCGTACCTGCAGGATTATGAGGATTAGTCAAAAACATGACTCGTGTATCCCTGTCCACTGCAGCAAGAAGACCTTTTATATCATGTCTGAAATCAACCAGGGGTACCTTTATGGTGCTGCCGCCACACTTTAAAGCTGCTTTCTCGTATATGGGAAATGTCGGGTCGGCAATGACTACATTATCGCCCGAACCTATAAAGCTATCACATATCATCTCGATTATCTGATCCGATCCGCTTCCTATTATTATTTTTTCTACAGGGATCCCATATACTTCTCCAAGCTTCTCTCTTATTTGACTGCAATCAGCTTCGGGATAATAATAAATATTTTGGATTTCTTCACATATCTTTTCCGTTAACCCCTCCGGAAGTCCGTACAGGTTTTCATTGGAAGCAAGCTTATAGACATTTTTCAGTCCATACTTATTCTTTATCTCCTCTATTGATTTCCCCGGGGTATAATCCGGAAGATTGGATATCCATTCCTTTATCTTTAAACTCATGCTTTCCACCTTTTTAGGAGCCTGTCCGAGAACTGGATCTCAGACAGGCTTTTATATTATTCAAATCTTTTATTCACAGAATCCCTGTGGGCATACAATCCTTCAAAATCAGCTATGCGTGCAATATATTTTCTTTCTTTTTCAAGGGCGTCCCTATTGTAGAAACATATGCTGCTCTTCTTTAAAAAATCATTTACACCAAGAGACGAGGCAAACCTGGCATTCCCCCCGGTAGGAATGACGTGATTGGTCCCCCCGATATAATCACCCACAACAACCGGTGTATATTCACCTATAAATATTGCCCCTGCATTTTTAATACCTTTAAGTATATATTCATGGTCGTCTGCCATGATCTCCAGATGCTCGGGAGCAATGATATTTGATGCCTTTACCAGAAGATCCATATCATCACTATAAAAAATATTGCAATTATCATTAAGTGCCCTGACTGCTATCTCAAAATTATTTTTTTGCTTGCTGTCACTTCCAAACTCATCCAGGTATTTATTAATGCTTTCCACTACTTCCTTTGCTTTCTTGCGGCTGCCTGCAAGTAAAATACTCCTTGAAAGCGGATCATGCTCTGCCTGTGCTACCAGGTCAAGCGCAATAAGATCTGCCCTGGCTCCATCATCAGCAATAATGGTTATATCGCTTGGACCGGCAAGACTGTCAATTCCTACAAGACCATAAACAGCTTTCTTTGCCAGTGTAACGTATATATTGCCTGGTCCGGCTATCTTATCTACCCGTTTTATTGTCCCGGTGCCAAATGCCATTGCAGCTACAGCCTGTGCGCCCCCGATTTTGTAAATTTCACTGATCCCCAGATCCCTGCATAAATACAGCAGGATATCATTCAGTCTTCCATCCACTCCGGGAGGTGAACATATAATGATTTCACCTACTCCCGCAATAGTCGCCGGTATGGCTGTCATCAAGACAGTAGAAGGATAGACATATCTGCCACCGGGTATATAAAGCCCTACTCTTTGTAGCGGCATAGATCTCTGTCCAAGTCTCTTCCCCGGACCTGTTTCGATCATCCAGGAATTTTTCTGGGACTCCAGTTGCTTCCTGTGATATCTTTCAATATTCTTCCTGCTAGCCTTTATAGCTTCTATCAGGGCAGGCTTATTCTTTTCTGCCCGCAGGGCAGCTTCCTCTATTTCTGCGCTGTCTGCAGATAGCTTATCCATATCCCCCGGATCATATCCATCAAACTCCCGGGTATACCCGATAAGGGCCCTATCCCCCTTAAGCCTTACCTCTTTCACGATATTTTCCACATCTGAAATTGTCTTTTGTGCTATTCCGTGATCCTTTTTAAGATATGGTTCAATATCCTCAAGGCTGTCAAGACTTTTAACTTTTATAGAAATGTTCGTCATGTCAAATATTTTGATACTTTTTACTGTTTCTATTAATATACTCTATGTCAAATTAAAATAAACTAAAGACAAATTTAATATTATAGGGAAAATGGTAAAATATTCAACCTTAAAACCCAGAATGCTTCTTCATTCATGCTGTGCCACCTGTACAGCTTATCCCATTAGTCTGCTTAAAGACAAATTTGATATTACACTATTTTATTATAATCCAAACATCTTTCCAGAAGAAGAATATAATAAGCGGTTTGCTGATATCAGTACGCTTGCCAGCATTACAGACACCAGCCTTATAAAAGGAAAATATGATACGGCAAGATGGGGCAATGCTACCAGGCACCTTCCTGATGAACCCGAGGGGGGCAGGAGATGTTTGCTATGCTTTAGTTTCCGCCTGGAAAGGACAGCAGCAACTGCAAAAGAAAAGGGTTTTGATATATTTGGGACAACTCTCTCAATAAGCCCCCACAAAAACAGCAAGGCAATAAATGAAGCAGGCGACCTTCTTGCCGTAAGAACCGGCATTGACTTCTACAGGGCAGACTTTAAGAAAAAGAACGGTTTTAAAAAAGCAATAGATCTTTCTAAAAAATTTTCATTCTATAGGCAAAACTATTGCGGATGCGAGTATAGTATCAGACCAGATAAGTAGAAGGTCCTGCCCGTTTGAGCCCTTAATTCTTCTAGTCTATGGTTCGAGTCCCCTATGGGCTGCCATTATGTGCAAATACAAGAAACTTAGTATTTTGATATTATCAGTTGCTATTCAATCACCTTAGGCAACTGGACCAAGATTGAAGACATCCCTTTCATAAACTGATTGAATTGTATTACGTAACATAATATGATGTTTTTATCTTAAAAATAAGCAGTTGTTTTTACAGATAGGATATTAATCACTATGAGTTGAAAGGAACATCATATGAAAACCATAAAGGACAAACAGATCTTGGTTGCCGCGGATTTTGCTGGCTTCCCATTGAAAGAAGTCATAGTAGAACATCTTAAAAAAAAGGGTTGGGCTGTAACAGATATTGGCGTTAAGTCTGAAGATGAAGAAAACCCGGAGATGTTTCATAGAATCGGACTGAAGGCTGGCGCTAAAATCTCAGAAGGTGAATTTGAGAGAGCTTTAATATTTTGCGGAACTGGAATGGGAATCCATATTGCTGCCAGCAAATGTCCAGGAGTTTCCGCAGGTGTTGTTGAGAGTGTACCAACCGCTTTACGAGCAATTACCGGAAATGATGTCAACGTACTGGCTATGGGAGCTTTCTATGTGGCCCCCCAAATGGGTAAAGATATAGTTGATGCCTATCTGAGCCACAATCTCGGAGATGGATATGAATGGTGGCCCAATTTTTATGAGTTTCATAAATTGGCATGTGATGAGCTCAACAATTTTGACTATGAAAAATTCAAAGCAAACGGGTTTGAGGTTGAAAAACTGGGGGATTATCCATTAGAACTTAGGGAGAAGCCCGATACCATATAATAAAAATACAAATATTCTTCTTGTTAAGGTTATTGTGCGACTTTATAGCTGCCGAAATAGAAATTGGAGACTTATTAATTAAATAAATTTTGTATATTGTCTAAATCCTTTATGTAGGGTCGAGAGCTGGCGCGTCACTGACCTATCTCAGTACGTTTCCAACTCCCGCCACGTCAAACCCAGCGTTTAAGATTTCCCGAACTGGGCTTCCTTGTTAATTTCTCCTAA
>CAZKVA010000049.1:0-11387 GCA_964556035.1 uncultured Actinomycetota bacterium | reverse complement strand
CTCTTATTATTCAACTTTCTTAATAGGGGCAAAGCTTACCAGGAGGTGTTTTAGGTCAACGCTATAGAAATTTACGTCAAGCTCCATATCATCGCTGAGTTTCTTTACATCTAGATTTATAAGAACTTGCTTTGGATCACAATTCTATAATCACTCAAAAGTCAACGTAACCAGGGATTATCGGATTAGATTAATGTTCTGGATAATGATGCTGAAATAAAAAACAATCAAAATATAAAAAGAAATAAAAAAAAACCATATCAGGTCAGTTTTACTGCAGCTAAATATTCTGTGGTTCTATTATTAACTCAGCACACATGATCACAGTCTATATAATCGTCCCTGATATAATCATTATCAAATACATCAGGAATAACATCTATTTTAGGTGGGGGCCTCTTTCTTTTAAACTCATATATACCCAGATAATCAAGTATCTTTTTAACCACCTATAATCTTCTATAAAAGCGATTATTTTCATCTTTTTCCCGCATCGGGGACATAATAATGGGTCCACTTCATATATCTTCTGTATAAGCCGTGCCCAGGACCTGTTCAGACCCCCGGGAGTTTCATCTTCTATGACATGATACTGGGGCTCAGTATCTTCTTTCTTAAGTTTGACCCTTGTTGCGTTACTATAAAGTCCGTAATAATTAACTGTCTGTGCCCCTCTGTCCGGTATATGGGATACCAGGGCTGCCATCCATTCAAGGCAACTGAACTCCTTTATATCTTTTCCATATTTATTTTGTCTTCACCGGTTAATAGATAATTTTTACTCTCAAATTGACCATTTTTTAAATATTTTAAAAATATTAAATGAATTCCCCGACTGTATTACGATTATGGGGCTCTAATGTCTGAATCACAGATTCTTCCTATAAAAAAATTGACAGGAATAAAATTTAAAGTATAGTACTGTGTAGTAAGTTTCACTATACAATTATACACAATATAAAAATGAATGATCCTTTTCGTCCAGGCAATGGGTTTGTTCTGACTCTCCTTGAAAAATACTTGCTAAGGAAAAGAAAAAAGGAAATAATCCCGGAACAAATAAGCGTTTAATCAGACCAGCATATGCCACAGACAAAAAAAGAGAAGAAAAAAACTAAAAGAAAAAATAAACAAAAAGAACGCCAAAGAAAACCGGCCAGAGCTCTTCTTCTGGATAAGATCGAGTTTCTTATTGAAGAAACTTACTGGGCCAGGGAAGAGGGTCAATTAGACAGTGCGCTCTTTCATCTGAAAAAAGCCCTGCGCCTGGACCCGAAGAATAAAGAATGCCTAGGAGAAATGGGCCATATTGGAAATTTAATGAAAAGGCCTGATATAGAGATCGATGCACTTCTGGGTCTTTATAATCATAGACTTATAAAATCGGACCAGATCCTGTATTTATGCCAGCTGCTGCAAAAAAGCGGTAAATACAGACAGGCACTGCCTATTATTCAGGATACCCTGAAAAATATTTTAAAGATAAAAGCAAGCAATAAAGAATTCATGAAGGAATATCTCATTGATTGCCAGAGATATTGCCGGGCTCAGTTAGAAATAGAAAAAGAGCGAGTAGCCGCAAAACCGCTTATTAGAAGCTCCAGGGATAAAAACAGGCAAAAAGAATCTAAAAAAGTTATTTCCGACTCCTATAGGGCCGGTACCGCTGATAGCCATGTGGAGAAAAGCCTCCTTCCGGAGATCCCGGTATATATCCAGACGGACCCGGCGGTTTTTAAAAAATCACTATCAGACAGCCGCCCTTTTTCTCAGGAGAGCTACCGGCTTGCAATAGAAGGGTATCGGATCCGATTTAAAGAAACCTTTGAGGACCTTATCTGTTTAAATGGCCTTAAAAATATTACATCATTCTGGTTCCAGGAAGAGACTGCCAGGAAAATTTTAAAAACCTTTCATGGCCGGGCTCTGCTTGCAGATGAAGTAGGGCTGGGAAAGACGATAGAGGCTCTTATTGTGCTTAAGGAATATATGCAGAGGGGCATGGTAAAAAGCGCCCTTATTTTAACACCGACACCGCTTGTGAGCCAATGGAAGGAAGAACTGCGGACCAAGTTCGGACTGGACTTTCCATCCACAAATGATCGCGGCTATAATAGCCGCAGTAAGTCCTTCTGGAAACAGGACTTTATCTTAGCATCTATAAATCTTGCCAAGTCAAAGAAGAACTTTCCCATAGTAACCCGCAGAGAATATGATATGGTCATAGTTGATGAGGCCCACCACCTGAAGAACCGAAACACATTAAACTGGAAACTTATTAATTCACTGAAAAAAAGGTTCCTGCTTCTCCTTACGGCAACGCCTGTTGAGAATAATTTGATGGAGCTTTATAATATCGTCACCCTCTTAAAACCCGGACAGCTAAAGACAGCATCTGCATTTCGCCGGGAATTCATGACGATCGGTGACCCTACCGATCCCCGAAACCGCAGTCACCTCAAAGATCTTCTCGGACAGGTCATGGTGCGCAATACCAGAGCCTTTTCAAAGATTGATATCCCTCCCCGGTTTGCCCGGACCATAAAGGTAGACCCTGGTCCTCTGGAAATTGAGCTGTATCAAAAAATCACGGCCTTTACAAAAGACATAGGCAGCGCCAATGGCTCAAGTCATAAATTGGTGCTGAAAAACCTCCTTGCCGGAGCGGGCTCTTCACCCGGTGCATTAGAAATGACACTTTCTAGAAATTTTACAAAGCGCGATATGCTTCCTGAACATGCAGAGATGCTCCGCGGCATAGCTGAACTTTGCGGCTCTATGCATGCTACCGGCAAAGATAGAATGCTTCTTAAGCTTATAAAATCAAATCCGGGCAAAATGATCGTCTTTGTTAAGTACCATGGAACATTGGATCATATATCTGAATTTCTTACAGGCAAAGGCATCCGCCATGCACTATTTCATGGCGGGATGAATAATGCAGGGAAGGATGAGCAGATCCAGAGCTTTAGGAAAGACAAGGATATTTTACTTACCACGGAAATCGGCGGCGAGGGACGCAATCTCCAATTCTGCCATCAAATGCTTAATTATGATCTCCCATGGAACCCTATGAAGATCGAACAGCGCATAGGCCGCATACACCGTATCGGACAGAAACATGAGGTTATGATCTATAATCTGTGCGCTGCGGGAAGCATAGAAGATTATATTCTTGAGATACTGGATAGGAAGATCAATATGTTCGAGATGGTGATCGGAGAGATTGATATGATACTGGGTCGGCTCAATAATGAGAAGGACTTTTCCGAAATGGTTTATAATATCTGGATGGATTCAATAACCGAAGAAGAGAGAAAGACAGCTTTTGGTCAATTAGGAAGAAAGCTGGTAAAGCTCAAAATCGGTTATCAAAACTCTAAAGAGCTTGATGAAAAAATATTTGGTGAAAATTATGAACTCTAAGCACGATATGGAACTGGAAGAATTTGTCTGCAGATTTCTTGAGAACCATGGAGCAGCGCTTGAAAAAAATAATCAGGGGTTTGAAGCACTCATACCTGAAGATCTATCAATGGCCCTGGACACCTCTGAGCATATCAATATAAATACCATGTCGGATTCTGAATCAGAGGAAACTTATTCTATCAATTACGGCTCCTTCCTTCTGGAAAAAATGATAGCTGCGGCATGTAAAGATGTGCCTTTGCTGGCACGGCAGCTTCAGTTCGATTATTTAAAAAAAGAGGGTTTTGACAGGCTGGCAAAGAAACAGTTCTTTTTTTCCAAGTCAACAGGCAAAACAGAAAACCGGGCGGAGATCAAAACATCATATATCTTGCTGACATGCCGGTACACGGCTCAAAGCGATGAACAAAAACAGGGTATTGTGGATCTTGTTTTTAATCTGGAAACAGGAGCCTATGTCCCCCGCATGGTGGAGTCGCTATCTGCTTCCGGGATAAATTTTATTCCCCTCCGTGGGCCTGTCTGGAAAGATGGGCAATTGGAAATGACTATAAAATTCATCAAAGAGCAATCAAAGCATATCCTGATGGAAAAATTAAGTCCTTTCCATGAGACTATGGCCAGGCGCTTTAAGAGGGATGCGGCAAATCTTGAAGAGTATTATCATGCCCTTAAAAAAGAAATGGAAAAAAACCTTAAAAGACATCGCCTTTCAAAGGAGCTGATAAAGGAAAGGCGTGAAAAAATAGATCTTCTACCCGCTGAACTGGAAAGAAAAAGAGACGATCTGTTTAAAAAATATAGCATTAAGGTAAATGTAGAACCCTGTGCAGCCATGCTGATAAATACGCCGGCAGTTAAAGTTTTGTATAAAGTACTGGTCAGGAGGGCCCGGAAAAATGTTTCCCTGATCTATAATCCTGTTACCAGGGCATTGGATCCCTTGGTTTGCCAGAATTGCGGAAAGAGTATTTTTAATGTCTATTTTTGTGATGATCTTCATTTGCTTTGTTCGGAGTGCAGCGAAAAATGTTCTCTTTGTTAGGAGCATTCTCCGGATTAGTATCTTACTTGATCAATTTTGCCAGTGTAGCAGCAATACTATCCAGCGCTGCCTGATTCGGCAGTTTTAATTTAAGTTCCAGCTGGCCCCGGTCATCTATTTTTAGACAGTCCTTAAGGCGGGTGCTGACAGCCTCTTTCTTTTGCTTAAACATCTCATCATCATTCTGCTGAGGCATGATCTCACCCAATAGATTAAATGCAGAGGTAAAAAGATCACCTGCCGCGGCAGCAACTCTTTCTCTGCGGACTATTTTTTCGGCCTGTTCTTTTTGCCTTTCCAGCTCGCTTATATCCAGCGGAGCATCTTCCGGACGGCCCAGCAATACTTCCAGCCGGCGCTTGAGCTCCTCGGCTCCAGTGGCCATATCGACTTTTTTAGTCTTGCTATTAATATCAAGAGAGGCTAAAGCGACTTCTTTTTTAGCCGCAAGCGTATTAAGCATACCTTCTTCAATAGTCTTTTCCGTAACCAGGATATAGACCTGAACTGGATTCTTCTGACCCATGCGGTGAGCCCTTGCGATCCGCTGCTCCAGCACTGCAGGGTTCCATGGCAGATCGATATTAATAACTGTATTAGCCGCTTGAAGATTCAGTCCGGTAGAGCCGGCATTTGTCGCCATAAATAATTTGCAGTCCGGATTATTCTGGAATTCATAAACAAGACTGGCGCGTTTTTTCTGTGGAACGGAACCGTCCAGTCTGACATAATTCATCTTCAATTCTTTTAAGATAGGCTCAATAAGGCCCAGCATTGTCGTCCATTCCGAGAATAGCACTATCTTGCGGCCCTCTTCATTATTTAAGTCTTCAAGTAGCTCATAAAGACGCTCAAGCTTTGTTGAGTAGCCCGGCGGCAGCTTATCGACTAAAAATGTACTATCTGCTGCCATGCGGCAGATCAAAAGAGCCTTTTGGAGGCGGAGCAGATCCATCTCGGATATATATGGCTTATTTACGATTGACTGGATTATTATTTTTTGGGCGCGGTTTAAATCGAATTGCTGTTTGCTTGGAGATATGCGGACTATCTCGTCTGTACGCTGAGGAAGCTGTTTCATAACCTCACTACGCGTACGGCGAAGCAATATGGGACTGAGTTTTTCTCTCAGTTTGTCCAGATTCTTATAGCCCAGCAATTTTCCATGTTCATCTACTACGCGGTGTGTGTTAAAAAAGCGAAAAGAAGGTCCCAGCCGCCGGTCGTCAATAAACTCTACTATTGAAAATAGGTCGCTGAGACGGTTCTCCAGCGGTGTTCCTGAAAGTACAAGAGCAAAACGGCTCCGCAGAGACTTTATCATTTGCGATGTCTTTGCTTCCCAATTTTTAATGCGCTGTCCCTCATCAATGATGATCAGATCCCAGCGGATGTTTTCGATCCATTTGATGTCCCGCAAAACCTGTTCATAATTGCATACTGTGAAGAAGCAGTCATTGCTATACTGTTGTGCCCGCTGCTTTGCACTGCCAAGGATCAAATGGCAATCCCTATCGGAGAAGCGCAGGATCTCGCTTCTCCATTGCGATTTCAGGGAAGTCGGGCAAATAATGAGCACTTTTTCAATAGCAGATTCACGGGCCAAAAGCTCTGCAACACCGACTCCCTGTATTGTTTTGCCAAGCCCCATATCATCGGCCAGCACAGCTCGGCCAGCGCCGGCTGCAAAAGCTATGCCGTCAAGCTGAAATGGCAAAAGTTCTGCCCTGAGAAGAGTCTTCCGCAATGGATGTCCGGATGGGTCCTTTCGGATCTGTTTTACCAGATCATTCACTCTTTCCTGATGAAGCAAGAATTCGATATATTCACCGGCATCAGGATAGATATTAACGCTATGGCCGGCTGCTTCCAGCCTGCGGATACATTGCAGCAGCATGTGGATATCTTTTATGCTGCGATTATTTATCGGCTTAATGATTCTGGCCGCTTCTAAAGGAATCTTAATTGGAGAAAGCAGACGCAATTGCAGGGTATCGCCATAAAGGATATGTATGACAAAGTCCTTCTGAATATATGGAGTCCTTTTGATCTCCGCACTAAATTTATTTTTCATCTTCCGCTGAACATTCATAATATGCTTGCATGTTCCCAGCATATTCTTCCTGAAGTCCGGACAGGAACAGTATGAGCCGCCCCGGCCCCAGCTCCGCAGCGCTACGCGGTAACTCTTACCGGACAGTGAATTGGTGACAATATAATCCGTCCACAATATCTGCGGATCAACGCTTTTAACTGTCATCCGCCTGGTTTTTGACCGTTCCTCGCGTTCCTCCAGTGCTCTTATTATAAGATCGGCCTCGCTCAGGCTCTCAGCAGGAACACGCTTGACCGGCGGTTTTGCCAGTCCCAGAACTGTTTTTTCCTCAAGTATTAAAGCGAATGCCGCTCCGGCATGCTCACAAAGCGTTTGGCATCTATTGCAGCTAAAATGAAGCCTTCTATGGGCTCCATCCATCAGCTTTATTGTAACAACTGCTCCATCTACTGATAATTGGAAAAGGTCATTATCAAGATAGACATTTTCCTCTATTGAATCTATCTCGAACTTCCCACCATGCATTATAAGCTGGTTTCCCTCTGGTCCCAGCAGCTTGCAGGCTTGAATATAAGTCAGTCTTGATAGTCTATCCTTAAGTGTTAATTTGCTTTTTGGCATAATAATTCTCATCTATTACTAAATTTCATACTATATTAAACATCATTAGCTGCTATGAAACCAGAGTTTTTTTACATAGTCAAATGCAGAAATATTAATACTTTTCACCGGCTTGAACTTATCCCTCGCAAATTTATAGGAATTTGCTTCTGGATCACCAGTCTATAAATACCTAAAAGTTAACCTAACCAGAGATATCAGACTCAAAAAGCGTTGAAGATCGTGATACTAAAGCAGGAAATACGTGAGATGTAAAAATAAATAATATAAAGACCATATCCAGACCAGTTTTATAGCAGCCAAATATCCTGCAACCCTATAACCATCCTAACACACATGGTCGCAGTCTATATAGTCATCCCGGATGTATTCATCAAATTCATCGGAGTAAGTGTTTATTTTAGGTCTTAGATATCCATATTTTTTACTGAAACTTCTATCATATGATCTTTTGAATTGCTTATAATAGTCTTCAATGCATTGGTAATATGGACCGTACTCTGGTTTTCTTTTTCTGTACTCTTTTGTGCTTTTGCTTAGGGCTGGAGCATTTGTGGACATGTGTCCTATTGTAATTTATATATGTACATGTGTAAATATACATATATAAATTATCCAGCTACTAAGTCTACAGGGCAGTAATTAATTTTTTGACAAATGGTACTAAATCTAGTACCATTTGATTTAGGTGAAGTCTGAAAGAAAGATAAATTTATAAAAGAAAATAGGCTAAGGACAGCGGTTTCATCCCGTTTTGTGCCTTGAGCGAAGCGAAAGGAATGGGTACAAAAATGAATATAATTTCGGCAAGTAAGGCAAGAAACAACCTGTACAAGATCCTTGATGAAGTAAAAAATGGTTTAAAATCTTACACCATTACTCTAAGGGGTGAAGCCCAGGCTGTAGTAATAAATCCTGAAGAAGTCGAGTCATGGGAAGAAACTCTTGATATTTTAAGTGATAATCAGTTACTAAAACAGTTGCTTATCAGTAATAAAGAAATAGATGATGGTGAAAGTCTGGAAGAAGATGAAATTTTCAAGGAATTAAATATTGATAGAAAAGAATTGGAATGATCAGGGTCCGCTACTCCAGAACTTCGCTAAAACAATTAAAAAAACTCCCCAAAGCCAAACAGCTAGAAGTCTTAAAAAAGATAGAAAAACTAAAAAACTATCCATTATCTGGTAAAAAATTAAAGGGACCCTTAAATAAATTCAGATCCCTGAAATCTTGGCCATACCGTATAATCTACCAGTATCAGAATAGTCAAGAGGTAATTAAAATAAATGTGATACAGTATCGGCAGAGTTCATATAAATAATCTCTAAGTCCCGCTTAACTTTTTAAAATCTCCTTTAAGACTTCCATATAGAGACCGATATACCGCATAGTACTTTGGATACCTGGATTATACCGATTTCTGGTTAATACCACAGTAGTTTGATCATGTTCCCAACTACTGTTCGCAGCATTTTTTATATTTCTTTCCACTGCCACAGGGGCATGGGTCATTTCTGCCCACTTTGGAAGACCTTGCCTGAACCATTTGTCTTCTCTCGGGCGCAGGTTCAGATGGTCCGTTGGCAGTGATATTTGAAAGCTCCTGTCTTTTCCGGACCTCCTGTTCCCCGGCAGTCACAATACGGGCATTAAATAGGAGTAATAGATAATTTAGAAAGATCTATTTTTAAGTAGATATTTATTTAATCTTAGTTAGTGTGTTATAATGTAATACACATGAATTATAGAAGGAAATATGATGAGAGAATCAGTTACAATAAGTCTATCTAATGACATAAAAAAAAAGTTAGACTCTGTGGCAAGAGAGGAAGGAGCTAACAGGAGCGATGTTGTAAAAGAAGCCCTAAGGCAATATTTTGCAGTTGCCGAGTTTCAAAAAATAAGAATGAGTATGCTTCCGAAAGCTGAAGCTGCAGGAATATTTGATGAAGAGGATATTTATAAAACCGTATCATGAGAATTTTTTTTGATACCAATGTTATTATTTCGGCATTTATAACTCATGGACATGCTTCGGAGCTTTTCAATTACTGTCTGGCTAACCATAGAAATTACACATCTGATTTTGTAATAGCTGAACTTGAGAAGAATTTACCCAAATTCGATTATTCAAAAGAAGAGATAAAAATTGTAACTGGTTTTCTTAATATAAATTTTTCAATTATTTCCAGTTACAATAAACTTGAAGACAGAATATGTAGAGATGAAGATGATGATAATATTTTAGCAGCTGCTTGCAAAAGTGAGGTAGATTGTATAATTACTGGAGATAAAGATCTACTTGTATTAAAAAAGCACAATGATATATCAATATTATCTCCAAGGGATTTCTGGAGTTTTGAGAAGTCTTTTAAATAGGTGACTTTTCCCCAATCGTAAGTCCAGTTCTTAAGTTAGAATCTAAGCCATTTTTAAACTGATATCCACTACCTTAAACTCTGGTGCAGGTGATCTATATTCAAGAGAACTATGTGGTCTTATAGTATTGTAATAAACCCTCCAAGTTTCAATTAAGACCCTGACTTCAGCCATAGTATCAAAAATGTCGACGTTTGCAGGAAAATGCTAATATGATAATAAGATTCTTGCTTCACCGGAATTAATAAGCTAAAGGAAGAAATAATTAACCTGTTATAGCGCCATTATTTTTCACGTATTACCCATTTATTCTTATATTAAAAACTCTTTCGGATCTTTTCAGGTACCTTCAGGAAAATAAGCATTATTAAGGCAGCAAGGGAGATGCTGGCACCCATAATAAATGCAAGTCTAAAGCTAAATATTTTCCATACGAGGCCAAAAACAATGGATGCAGGAAGTGCTGCTATTCCTATAGCAAAATTATAAAAACCATATGCAAGCCCCCTTGTCTTTTTTGCAACCATATCACCAACCAGGGCTTTCTCCACACCTTCAGTGAAACCGAAAAATATTCCATAAAAAGCAAAAAGTGCCCATATCTGCCACATACTATCAGCGAAAGCAAAACCAATATAGGTCAATAAATAAACTGACCACCCCAATCCAATGATCATTTTTCTACCTGTTTTATCAGATAAATATCCTCCAAGCAGGCTGAATAAAGTTTTTGATAAATGAAGAACGGACCATAAAAGTGGAATATATGCCAGCTGTATACCCAGATCAGAAGCTCTAAGCAATAGAAAAGCATCAGTTGAGTTTCCAAGTGTAAATATAATGACGATCGACAATAAATAATTAAATCTGCCCCCAAGTTTATTAAAATCCTTAAAAAATAATACTATGGGTTTCTTTTTTTTATCCTCAGTATCCTGTTCTCCGGGGAAATGTTGGCCACTCTGGAACTTTTGAAACTCTTCCAGTCTGACATGATCCTCTTTTTTAATTTCTTTTACTCCAAAAGTTACAATCAATACTGCGATGATCCCTGGTATGTATGAAAAAAGAAATATTGTTTTTAGATCCAATAAAAATAGAGTTAGCAGTGCACTTGCGATCAGCGGACCGATTACTGCTCCGGCATGATCCATGCCCCTCTGTATGCCAAATGCAAGACCGCGTTTTTTCTCAGGAGCCAGATCACATAACAAAGCATCCCTGGGTGCTGAACGGATACCTTTACCCACTCTATCTGTCAACCGAAAACCAAGAAGCATGCCCCAATAACTGGAAATCCCGATAAGAGGTCTTGCCAGGTTCGATAGGCTATAACCGGCAAGGATAAATATTTTTCTTTTCTTCGATTTATCAGATATCCAACCTGAAAAGAGTTTTAGAAGGCTATTAATGCTCTCAGCTATACCTTCTATTATTCCTATGACTTCGGCACCAAATCCCAGCACTGTTTTAATAAAGACCGGAATGAGTGGATATATCATTTCTGAAGCAATGTCATTAAAAAAACTGACAGCACTTAAGAAATATATACTTCTCCAATTAGCTCTATATTTGTTTTGAATATCTTTCATATTACTTGTGTAAAATAGAAAATTAAAGATACAGACCTTAAGAAACTTTCTGATAATACGTATTATAAAGAAGCAGTTAGTTTTTGCTATATTTATTTTAGAAAAATATGTAAGTTATGATTTTACCTGAGGAAATGCATGGACAAGATATATATAATAATGAATCCAGAAACGTAAGAAAGGTTATGTTAAGAATCCAATCCAAACTTCTCAATAAGTCTTGAAAGCTTTTCAATCAGTATTTTTTTGCTTAATTCATCCA
>CAZKVA010000048.1:0-11475 GCA_964556035.1 uncultured Actinomycetota bacterium | reverse complement strand
TTAAGAGCTTCTGAACCATAATAGGCCCTGCCAGGCTAATACAATTGTAGAAATTGCTGCCAGTGCAAATATTGAAAAATAAATATAGAATACTTTTGGCAGAGCCAGATCACTTGATGCTCCCTTATCTGCTTTTCTGCTAAAAAGCGCAAAAATGATCCTGAATATATTGAATGCGGTAAACAGCCATGCTGCAATATATAATGCCAGTATTATTATTTGCACCATCCCGGGATAATTAAAACTGCCGCCGCCAAATAATGAAGTTAGTGGTGAAATATAGATATTGGCCGCAAGCCACCAGATAAGTACCAGAATAATGCATACAGAAATATATGTTTTCCTGTACGCAAAACCTCTAAGATTTAGAATTGAGTCACTCCCGGCGCCTTTTTCGGTAAATACCATTAAAAGACATAATGGCATAAATCCTATTATCATGATCGCAAGACCATAGGTATTTGCACCAACCAGACCGGCCCCGGACTCCGGTCCCACAGGTCCCATCACTCTGCCGAATATAATATTTCCAATACTAAACAGCACAAGCATAGATATGATCCTTTTAAGGCTTGTCGTCCTTACTGCTCCTATATTTGCTCCAAAAAGGCTTAATAATAAAATAGCAGCTATAGTAGCTGTCGTATTTATACTCGCCTGCTTCAAGAAGATATCAAAAAATACCTCAAATTTTATAAACATTATGATACCCAGAGGCATATATAGAAACCACAGTACCGGTAGCGTCTCCCCGTTTATCCTTCTTGCAAGCCTTAAGTATGGGCCCTGGAATGGATATAGAAAAAGGAATAAAAACAACCCGCAGGCAAAAATGATAGTTCCGATAAGGATAAATGGATCTCCAGCAGCCTCCAGTCCCTGTACCTCTAAAAAACTCTTTATTTCTCCGGATCCATATAATACCGAAAAACCAAAGAAGAATAGTACGGGAGCGGCAATTGTCCTGATCCCAAATTTTCCGAGTGTATCCCCGGATTCATTACTTCCCTGACCAGCCGAAGAGATGATCGCGAAGATATTAAATACAGTTATTACAAGACTAACAAATGTAATAATAAAATTTGAAGCCATTACCATAAATGATGCCGGGATCAAAGTAAATGTCAGTATAATAATGGTCCTGGTAAAACCGCTCTCATAAAACCTGTAAAAAGATATATAAAAGAGCACATTCAGCACACAAAAAATGATCACACCCAGAAGGATCAATTCCTTAAGTCCCACTATCACCAGAAAATCTTCAAAAGAACTTGTTCTTATATAGCTATTAATATATAGATACAGGACTCCTGCATAAGAAAGTGCATTTAAGGTAATAGCAAATATCTTTACAGACTTTCTCTGTGAAAAACTGGTAAAAAGCGTAATGATCACTGCAAGGACAAGCAAGGCTACTCCCTGGAAGGGTCCAATTTTTAAAAAATTTTCCAATAAGATTTCCATCCCTATATATTATCTTCTCCCCACCAGTCACTCTTTTTCGGTATGAATAGTCTATGATCCTTAATGATCTTATATCTCTCTATGATCCCTATATTTAAATATATGTAGAAGAAGACAGCAAAGATCAAAAGATACAGAGTAATGGATCCCATTATTAAAAATATCTTATCCCAGATACCTGCAAGTCCCCTGTAAACGAAAAAACTCAGGAAATTGATTATTGCTGCCACTATTATTAACTGATACGCAACAAAGACCGAGACTAGATCTTTTGATGTAAATAGACCCACTACTCCCAGTAGAAATAATATTGTGCTTATATAAAATATTATCTGGATACTCATCTTCTACTTTCCTTTTTTCTGTCTTTTCTAAAATCCAGTATTATAGTAAACCATACGGTAGTTGCTATGAGTGTTGTAATGAGTATAAGGACCACCGGGAGATATTCTGAAAAAAGTAACTTCGATATCTGGTCGAGACTGACTATGGAAATATCGGATCCACCATCTGCTCCCATGAAATAGAGGCTTGTACTTCCATAGATCTGGTATCCAAGATATCCGGAAAAAAGTATTGGGAGGATTACACTCAAAACACCTGATACCCTGATCTTCTTTTTAACAGTATCTTCTCCCCCGGGCCTTCCCTCAGTTGCACTATAGTCTCCCTCCGGACCTTTTCTACCCATACGCAGCTGCACTATTATCATATATAGTATTATAAAAACAAAAATTGCTGCAAATCCTATGATAAATAATAGTATTCCTGAATAAAATACAAAGGATATAATGGTTGTAAAAATAAACATTGTAAATATAAGGACTATTTTTCTGCTGAGCCCCGGCATTAAAAGGGCGATCAAACCGGAAAGGACCAGCCCTGCAAAACTTATATACTGTATGATCTCTATTATTTTTTGGCTTTCAATAGACATATATATCTCCGGCTATCCTTTTATTTCCAAAATTCCCTTAATGTACCCGAGGACTTTATAAGGTCCACTTTCTCCATTACAAGGTTCTTCCTGTTAAAATCTGCAAGCTGATACCTGTATGACATATCAATAGCTCCAAGCTCACATGCTTCGACACATTTACCGCAAAAGATACATTTACCAAAATCCAGGAAGAATTGATCCAGGGTTTCCTTCCCGTCATCATTGACCTTTTTCTTTATTTTTATGCAGTTTTCCGGACATGCCTGGCTACAATTGCCGCAACCGCTGCAGATAACGTCAAGGGAATCAAGGTCCAGCTTAAGATGCAGAACCCCCCTGCTCTTCTCAGGGATTATTATCTTCTCCCTTGGATATACAACAGTCCTTGGTTTTCTAAAGATATTTCCAAGTCCTATAAAAAAATTCTTAAGTATTTGAAGCATTTCTACTCTCTTTATAACAGGCCGTAAATATTGCGGGCAATAAAAAAACCTAAAGTTACCACAAAATTTATAAGGGCCAACGGTATTAAAAACTTAAAATTGATCCTGAAAAAAAGCCGGTAGTCTTCAATGTTCCCAAGGGCTTTACCGGCAAATAATGAGAATATAAAGACTGTATAAAACTTTATTCCGAGCTTTATTTCGCCTTTTATAAAGAAAAGGTTCTTATAGCCCCCCAGGTAAAGAAGTACAGTCATATAGATCAAAAAGGTGACTATGGTATATTCGGAAAACTTCATTATCATTCTTGATATCCCATTGCCCTCATGCTCCCCGAAACCCGCAGCACCCGGAACACCATTTTTATTAAGCCTGAAAATCTTTAGCATAAGTACTATTGATACAAGGCATATAATAAATCCCAGGGGTTGATACACGATATTCCAATATACATGCTGCAAGCTTACTATTTCCTTGAAGCCAAAGGACCTGTTTACAAGCATTATTGATACTATAGATAGAAAAATAGGTATGGTAAGACTTAAAACCATTATCATCTTCCTGGATACTTCACCCATTATCAATCTGTAACGGGTGGTCAGCTGGCTGGCAAGATTAAGTACTATGATAATGATGATAAATAATATTGCTGCCATAAGGCTTGAGTCCATATCTACCAATACAAGGTTGGGACTTATGGGAGCCACGGTCCAGATAAGCAGTGAAAATATAAAAAGCAAAAAGATCCATATATTCATATTCGCTTTCTTGCCCAAATAAGACAGGAATCTGATCACCGGAAATCCGATCCCCCCTACTCTCGTCATCCTATAACCCCTCCTGAGCTCCATCCTTGATGAAAGTTTTGAGACAAGATAGGTGCAAACATATAGATTTAATGCCACTATTATTAATATGTATATTGTCTTTTTAAGTATTAAAAGCAATTCTTCACCAGTTCTATATCATTTATTAATAGCAATACTCCATTAACTCCCCGCCGCTTATATCCAGGCTGGCGATTATTAATCTAATATCTTCAAATGAACTTCCTTCCAATAAGGTTCTAGCAAGAGAAAGACTGCTTTTTGAAGGACCAAATACTGCCAGGCTCTGCAGGGTTTTGCCCTCCAGTTCTCCAAATATTTTCATCTCACCATGAGGGCATTCTACTGAAGAAGCAAAGGCACTCAAGTTTAGATCAAGATGTAAAAGATTTATCTTTTTTATTACAGGCCCCATCGGTATCTTTGATACCACCTGGCCGATGATCTTTATTGACTGATAGATCTCGGCAAATCTTATGCTTATCCTCTCCAGACAATCCCCTTTTCTTCCATAGGGTACAGTGAAGTGAAGGTCCCCATAACTTAGATAATCATTTTCTTTCCTCCGGTCATATCTTGATCCCGAAGCTCTCAGATTAGGTCCGCTTATTCCAAATTCTGCTGCAAGCTGTTTTGTAATAGTACCAATATTTGTAGTCCGCTCCACCAGTACAAAATCCCTGACAAGGATATTTTCTATTCTCTTTATTTTCTTATACATCAAAGGCAGCTGTCTTTTCAATTTCTTTAAAATATCAGATCCAATATCTGCTTTTACTCCCCCGATCCGCATATAATTAGGGATCACTCTTGCTCCTGTTATTATCTCAGTTGTCCGGAGGATCTTTTCCTTTTCAAGAAGAGCCAGATTCCTGGCAATATCATAATCCAGAATATTGGAAATATTTGAAATATACTCCAGGTGATTGATCATCCTGAATAGTTCGGACATAAGCATTCTTATATATTTTGCCCTCTTCGGTATTTCCAGCTGCAACAGTTCCTCTACTGCCTGGCAAAATACTAATTCCCCGAATATTCCGGCATTATAATCAAATCTCCCCATATAGGCTATTAGCTGATCGATATCCAGGTCATAAAAGAAATCACTTTTAATTATCCGGGCTGGTGATGTATCAATAAAAACTGTATTTATGATCTCATCCTCAAGTGATAGCTTAATATCAAACCCGTCAAATCCTATTACCTGATTGTATGTTCCCGCTCCCGGGTCCAATTTATTTTCCGGTCCGTGATCTGCCAAACAAAATCCGGCCCGCCTATAGCTTTGTGCAAGAAGGCTCAATATGGCTGCCTGGTTTTTGTTTGTTTGGCCCTCCCTTAACCTTACTTTTAAGAAAAGGGAGAAACTGATATTTTTACCTGTAATGTCTGCGATCATACTGCCGGCTTCTTTACTTCCTGCAGAGCTTCCCCCGGAGCTTAGCCCTTTAAGCACGGTGAGGGAGATCTCAGGATTACTGATAAATTCAGTTAAAACCGGTTCCAGGACTTCCTGGTCCACTTCCATTAATATATCCTGGCCGGTCTTTATTATCCTGCTGGCGCTGTTCCCAAGGAATTGCTGAAGGGTCTTTTCCAGCCTGTCCTGCATGATTGCTCCCGGCGGTAAATATCCATTATTGTAGATGTCTTCTATCACTTTATCTTTATTGTCCCAGGTCTTTATTAATTTTCTGACATAAACCTTAAAATACCATATATAAAGGCTTCCGGTCTCGGCGGACAACCCGGTATAAACATATCTATCTTTATATCTCTTTTAAATTTATTAAGATGTTCTGTCCCGCCACAGAAACGTCCCTCTCCAATGGCACAACTTCCAACTGCAAATACCCATTTTGGTTTATTCATCCTGAGATAGATATCTTTGGCTCTTTTTACGCCTTCTTCACTTGAAAATCCTGTTATTATAAGTATGTCCGCATCTTCTGCAATATTTACAAAATTTATACCAAATCTCTGTATATCATAGAGAGGGCCTCTTGTTGTAAGGATCTCCCCTTTGCAGCATCCGAAACCCGGTACAATTATATTTAAATTACTTTTTTCTATATTTGGAGCCAAATGGGCACCTTAAATCCGTTTCCCATAGTTTTTATTTATTAATGGTCCCGGACCTGGAAATAAAAATAAGTAGGACCACAAAACCTAAAAATACCACACCGATCATATAAAGTCCGTTATTTATCCCCATATTCCAGGAATAGTAAAATACAATAAGAGCCAATATAATGGATAGGATCATAAAGACAAAGATAAAACCTAAAAGTGCTATATTTTTTCTTAAGTTTGGGTCAGAGACTTGAACCAGTAGGTGATTTCCCCTCTTCTCTTCTTCCTTGAAACCAGTACCCCTCTTATCTACGTCAATATCTATGCGGGAAGTGTCCTGATTCCTTGAAAGGACTTTTTTTCTTATATTTACAGAGGCTAAATATATCAGGGCAAATACTATCATACAGATAAGGATAAAAATTACAAAAGTTACCGTATTATTAATATAGGCGGCAATTGATTCTTCGGGCATATATTTATCCTACAGATAGTATTATTGTTTATAATTTATGAATTTAAACTTTATCATAATTATATGGCTACTTCAATTATAAGGAGCCGATTACAATTATATTTTTTAAAAAAATATACTATAATAAATAATGATGAGAAAAATTAGACCCTCTCAAAACAGAGACACATTAAAAAGAATCGGGATATTCTCCTGGTCGATTATCGGCTTCCTTCTGATAGCATCTCTTTTTTTCTATGTGGTATACCTTATAAGGATAGCTGTAATGCCTCTTTTTATAGCAATGGCAATAGCTTACCTCGTCTCGCCCCTGATGCATCTGCTTAATAGGAAGATGCGCAAGGGGTTTGCATTGGCAATAACCTATATATTTTTCACAGGAATAGTCGGACTGATATTTTTCTTTCTTATTCCTGTGATCGTAGATCAGTTTAAAGTATTTATAGACAAGTTTCCTCAATATCTGCAAAACCTGAATGATACAATCGATACTTTTTTTAGGGACAGCATAATCATATCGTCCATTGAGAATCTTACCGGGAATGAGATCATGGCTCCCGACACTAATGGTATTACGCAGTATTTTATGGGAAGGTTTAATTTTGAGGAGATGAACCTGTTTGAGCAGGCTACAGCATTTACAAGATCTATAATAAATATTGTGCTTTACCTTATAGTCGGCCCGCTCCTGGGTATCTATATTTTAAAAGACATCGATAAGCTCAGGGGGGGATTTTTAAGTATCATACCGGTAAAATACAAAAACCAGGTAGCAACTACTATGGACAGGATAAACTATGTGGCCGGGAGATATATAAGGGGGCAGTTCCTAATATCTATTATTGTAGGTATATTATGTACCGTAGTCCTTTATATCCTCAAGGTAGACTTTCCTGTACTTCTCGGTGCCATTGCAGGTATATTCAATCTTATCCCCTTGCTTGGACCGCTGGTCGGGGGCATACCTGCAGCACTTGCAGCGCTGTTTATATCTCCACTTAAGGCTCTTCTTGTAATAATCCTATTTATTGCTGTCCAGCAGATAGATAATTATGTGATATCACCCAATATCATGAAATACCAGGTAGGTGTGCATCCTGGACTTATAATATTTTCCCTTATAGCCGGTGGGGCACTTTTTGGTTTCTGGGGACTTCTTATAGCCGTTCCAACAACGGCAATAATACAAGAGACCTTAAAATATTATGTTTTGGAGAGAGATAAGGCAATATCCCGGTAAATATCCTTAAGGGGTTTTCCAGTCTTTTTTGCAAGCTTCTTACACGATTCATACTCAGGAGAACTATTTACAATTTCACCGTCTAACTTTGCTACCTTTATTTCTATCTCTCCATATGGAAGTTTTAAGAGCTGTTCCCCCCTGTCAAGGCAGTAACGGTTTACAGTTTCCCTTCGTATCCCAAGAGTGCTTGTCTCCTTAAATATCATCTCTGCAATATTGTTTTCTTCCTTGATCGTACAGATAATATTTAATTTAAATGCCGGCCTGTTTTTTTTCATATAAATATTTTGGAGCCATGCATCGAGAACGCCTTTGCTTGTGTTCAGTTTCTCTATTACATATCCCATTATTTCAGGGGTGCTGTCATCAATATTTGTAGAAAGCATTATCGTATCTCCCGTATGGAATATTTTATCTAAAAAATTACCGCGGGTATTGCTACTCCCAGGTACTGCTTCTACTTCCCTGCCAAGTACGGCCCTCAGGATATTTGGCAATCCATGGCTGTGATGGTGGTGCTTGTTATCTATGCTTACATTTTTTGTTCCTGCACCATATCCGGTGTTTTTAATCTCAATATCCGGGATCTTCCCAAAACCTGCAACCAATGTTTTTACTATAGCTGCCCCTGTGGGGGTCGTTACCTCAAAGTCAAAATCTCCCTGATACACCGGTACTCCCTTTAATATCTCCAATGTGGCCGGAGCCGGAATGGGGAGTTTTCCGTGGGACATATCAACCTTGCCACTTCCCAGTGGAATATGACTGCAGTATACCCTGTCTATTTTGAGGGACTGGATACCGATAGCGGTACCGACAATATCTATAATGGAATCAATTGCCCCTACTTCATGAAAATGGACTTCCTCAATGCTCCGGTTATGGATCTTTGCCTCGGCTGCTGCCACACATTTAAATATATCCAGGGATACTTTTTTTACCTTATCTGGAAGGCTGCTTCCGGTAATTATCTTCTTTATGTCCTTATAGCTTCGGGGTTTTTGCTCTTCTATTATTTCCACATCAAATTTAGTTGCGCTTACCGCTCCTGCCATCGCTTCCCTGCATTTTAGCCTATATCCGGTAAGTCCAAGTTTTTCTAATTCTTTTAAAAGGGAGGGGAAATCAAGACCTGCATCAATAAGGGCCCCGATCGTCATGTCTCCACTGATCCCGGAAAAACAGTCCAGGTATAAGATGTTTTTTATCTTCGTCATCATTTTTACTACTTATTCTTTTTCTATTCTTATATTATCACCGCATAAGGACAGTAACCTATCCTAATAAACTTCCCTGTATCGCTTCTTCCTTAGGCCTTGATCTATTTAAAAATATCAGCCTGCAAGCTCAGGCCCCAGTTCTCGGACAGGCTCCTAACTAATATTCTATCAAAACTGGCTGTAAAAATTTACCTTTTATGTCTTGAAATTTCATCTTTTTTGTTTAACCTATACTAAGCGTCTTAAGATATTAGGATCTTAGTAGTGAAATATGGTGACAAATATGGGCAAAAACGGGCTTGAACAAAAAATAATCAAGTTAAAAACAATACTTGGGGACCTTGGGTCAGTTGTGGTAGCCTTCTCCGGGGGTGTTGACAGCACTTTCCTGCTTGCTATGACAAGAGAGGTGCTTGGAAGAAATGTCCTTGCTATAACAGCCGCTTCACCGATGATCCCTACATTTGAAATAAATGAGGCAAAAAATATTGCCAGGAGACTTAAGGTCAAACATAAACTTATAAAGACCAGTCCGCTTGAAAACCCTAAGCTAAAATATAATCCAAAGGACCGCTGCTATATATGCAAAAAAAGTCTTTTTATAAAATTTTTAAACCTGGCAGATAAGTACGGTTATTCCTATCTTGTCGATGGTACAAACTTTGATGACCTTAAAAGCTCCCGTCCAGGACTAAAGGCACTGGCCGAGCTGGGTGTTAAGAGCCCTCTTGCTGAAGCTGAGCTTACCAAGAAAGATATCAGGAAGTATTCAAAAATAATGGGACTTCCCACATGGGATAGCCCTGCACTTGCATGCCTGGCCACCAGGATCCCTTATGGAGAGGAGATCACGGAACCTAAATTACAGCAGATCGACCTGGCCGAGGAATTTATAAGAAGTCTTGGATTTAAACAGGTAAGGGTACGCTATCACTTCCCCATTGCACGGATAGAGCTTGACCCTGGATCTATTTCAAATATAATTAAGCCTTCTATGAGAAAAAAGGTAGTCGAAAAACTTAAATCTATTGGTTTTGAACATATAGTTATTGATATGGAAGGATATAGATCGGGTAGTATGGATGGACGCTAAAACTAAAAAACGGACCCTTACTACATTTTATTATATCATGGTACTATTTGGACTTTCTATCATAGTAGTTGATCCCCTTATCCCAATAATCTCTGAAGAAATAGGTGTTGGTTTTGATGAGATCGGTATTGCCTTATTTATCGGGTCCATTGCCGCTCTTATAGCAAATTTTATTGCCGGCAGATTGTCTGACAGGGTAGATATAAAGAAGCTTGTCCTATTGGGCCTGTTCCTTCTCTTTTTAGGTTTTGTAATATTTGGAGCATATTTAGATTATGCGATCTTTATTATTGTGATCATATTTTTGAGAATTGGTTTTGGCATCATCGATACTTCGGTCCATTCATTTTCGTCCAAGCTATTTAAAAAAAATATAAGCCAGGTTTTTCTTAAGCTTGATATAGCATGGTATAGCGGTACAGTATTGGGTCCGCTTATAATAAGCGGGATTCTTTATTTTGAATTTCTGCCCAGATACATTTTCTTCATCTTTGCATTTATTTATGTGATATTTATTTTCATATTCTATAAAATTTGCCCGGATAGAGAAGCCGGGGCAGGCGTGTCTTCCCAGAATAATGATATTGCCGATTCCTATAAGAGTAGTCTCAAGGTGTTGAAAGATCCGGTAGTAATAATGGTAAGCCTGGTTTTATTTTTATTCCTTGGCTCCATAATGGGGCTGACTACCTGGCTTACTACATATTTTTTAAGTCTCGGCATAAGGGTTGCTTATGGTTCCGCTATTCTATCTATATACTGGTTATTTTCCATTATCGGTATACTTGTAACTACAAAAATTGTCTCAAAATATAAAGAGGTGAATATTCTTTTTTATAGCTGCCTGGGTGGTATTATATTTCTTGCTGTTTTTAGCTTTACTCCTTTTATTTATATAAAAATAACCGCCCTGGCGCTACAGGCAATTTGCTTTGCAGCTATCTTCCCTCTTACTAATGCAATTGCCGCAAAAAGATATCCTAAAAATTCCGGGACAGTACTTGGTTTTACCATAGCTTTTGCTTTTGCAGGCTCCATTATCTTTCAGCCTATATATGGTTATGTGACAGAATATTTTGGGAAAGAATATATAACATATATTGCTCTTGGGGGTGCACTTATTGGTTTTATTTTCCTTTCCATATTATTTAGTATAATGAAAAAGGAAAACACCAGGAGATCTACTTAAGCTAATTAATTTTGTTATTCTGGTTCGAGTCCCCTATGGGCTACCAAATATTAATTCTTAGTAAGTTTAGTCAGGATTTCCAGCTAGTGATCTCGTCACAAATAAAGCACTTCTTGCTGTGAATGGATATCAAGTTATTACATTTTTGGCATTTGTATTTTATTTCTTGATTTTTAATAAAATAATTTATCCCTTCATTCTTTATCTCATTGAGATTATCAATCATACTCATCCCAAATTTTTCTCTGTAACTTTTGTCCAATTTGGCTAAATTATCACATGGAAAATAGTTACACTCAAAACAAAATTCTATTTCACCTTTCAGTAATTTTAAGTCATCCCTGCACTTCTTCTTTAAAAATGCACATTGCTTGTTCCGTGCCCTGCAGCCTATGCAATTTGATACTACTTTTCTGGGTATACTGTTTTTATATGCAAGGTAACTGCTGCATATGCCACAATTCATTCCACAAGGTGCAATCAATTCTTTATTTAAATTTACCAT
>CAZKVA010000047.1:0-11515 GCA_964556035.1 uncultured Actinomycetota bacterium | reverse complement strand
CTTACCAGTGAAGTAGCTCCTGTTGTCATGAGTGTATCCATTGTGTCCTATCTTAATAAAAATGCTCAACCACAGATAGTTGCTTCCACTGAAAATGCACAAAAGGTCTATAATTTGAAAGTGGGAGAAGGTAAGTTCTACTCAAGGGGAGATGTTTCAAGTTCTGCAAATGTAGCAGTTATAGGTAAAACTACTGCAACTTCACTTTTTGGTAAGATGAATCCTATTGGTAAAATAATAAAAATAAGCGGACAGAATTTTAAAGTCATTGGAATCCTTGAAGAAAGAGGATCAGATGCTTTTGGAAATGACCAGGATGATTTTGTCTCTATTCCGATAACCACAGCCCAGAATAAACTATTTGGGCAGGGCTCTTATAACATGATACTTGCCACTAGCACTTCAGAAGATACAATAGATTCAGCTTCAGATGAAATAAGAGATATATTACGAAAAAGCAGGAATATAAGGCCCGGGGAAACAGCTGATTTCCAGGTCCAGAACCAGGACCAGATACTTGATGTTGTAAGCTCTATCACAGATATCTTCACAATTGTCATAGCTGGGATCGCCAGCATATCCCTATTGGTCGGTGGTATAGGTATTATGAATATAATGCTTGTATCAGTAACAGAAAGGACCAGGGAGATAGGTATACGAAAGGCTATAGGCGCCAAAAACCGCGATATACTTACCCAGTTCCTTATAGAAAGTATAGTCCTTAGTATTATGGGCGGTATTTTAGGTATACTTTTTGCAGTACTTATTTCAGTAATTATTACTAATTTTACTGTACTTGAGACAAGTATAACTGCTTTTCCGATAATCATAGCTTTAAGCTTCTCAACTGTTGTGGGTCTCTTCTTCGGTATTTACCCTGCTATGAGGGCAGCCAGGTTAAATCCTATTGATGCACTCCGATATGAATAAAAACTAAACATAATACTTAATGATCTGGCAATACTTTTTGGCATATAAAAACAGCCCGGGAAACTGTCCGGGAAATAGATCTGGTACTATGGCATTTATATTCCTGCAATGATAAAGCCTCCCATTTTTTAAAGTTATAATAAAATATGGGAGGCTTTTTTCTTCTAAGAATCAATTACGAGCCCGGCATCAACAAATTATTTCTTCTCTATTTTGGCTCTTCTTCTCCTCTTGGACCTTACTATGAGCCATATAACAACAAATATTATTGCTATAATTGCCAGTATCGGGCTGGCAGCTATAAAGAATATAAGCATTCCATTAAATACTGTCACTGCACCCCGCAGACCCTTTTTAAGGGCTTCAAGGAATCCCCAGCCTGAGGAGGTAGCAATAGGTTCAGGCTCATGCATGTATACTTCAATAGTGGAGAATGAAACCATATTATCAAGATAGTTCATCCTGCCCTTAATTATTTCTATCTGCTCCATAACATAACTTAGCTCCCTCTGTACCTCAATACTGTCGCCTACATCCTCTGACTGGGCCATGAGAGCAAGGAGTATCTCCTCCTGAGCACTAAGATTTCTCAGTCTGCTTTCAAGATCTGTGTACTCTTGAGTGACATCCTGGCCGGAAACAGAGATACTTTCCACCATACCCATATCCTTTATTATATCAAGAGCTGAATTATACTTATCATGTGGAATCCTTATCGTAATACTTCCACTTGTAATTTGGCCATCTGCATCAGAATAACCCTGTGTATGAGACACAAAACCGCCATTATTATCTGCAAGTCTTGTAAGGTCAAAAAGTGCTTTTTCAAACTTACCATACCCAACCTCAAGTTCCAGGTAAGCAGTCTTTATCACTTTCCTGTCTGTAGTATTCGGTGTGTCACTATATTCTGCATCATCTCTATATACGCTTTCTTCCTCTACCGCAAAATCTCCTTCAGCCATTTCCATCGCAGGTGCCTCTTCGAGAGCTTCAGACTTTGTCTCTCCATAATATCCATCGTCCATTGAAACAGTATCACTGGTTTCTTGCCCAAATACTCCACAGCTGGTAAAAGCAAGAGAGACCACCACCGTTAAAAGAATAAAAAAGAGTAGAAACCTTTTTGATATTTTCTGAATTTTCATTTTTTCTCCTTGTCTTCAAATGATTAATACAATAATAAAGTTTTTAACTGCACAACTCAAATACTTTCTTAAACATTATACCTATTCGAGGACCTTATGGTAAAAACCGGGGTAATCTTAAATTATTTAGACAAATAAAAGAGATCAGGTATTAACCTGATCTCTTTTAAATATTACTATTATTACTTGCAAGACAATAATAATTAATATAAACAATACATAATTTGATAAGCAAAATTAAATATAATAATTATCCTTTTTCCCAGTTTAGACCATATACAGGATAAAGTATTTGATACCCGATAGTTTATTTGCCTGTTGTGATCATTTCTTCCATTTTCTTTACATCAACTTTTGCAGGCTTGCCATTTCCGCCTTTTTCTTTCTGCATTTTATCAATCTGATCCTGCATCTCATTGACCCTGGCAAATAGCTTATCTACCATATCATCATAAGTATCAATGATTTCGTCTTTGCTCATTCCTTTGAATTCTCCCAAACATTCTTTCATCTCTTTCTCCTTTCTTATTGCCTTTCTTGCCAGCTTTAGTGTATTTGAAAGTAGCATGGCAATAGTCATCGGTCCTACTCCACCAGGGACCGGAGTAATATATGAAGCTTTTGGCTCTACATTTACAAAATCAACATCACCAATAAGGGTGCCGCCCTTCTTAGCAAAATCTTCTGCACGCCACTCTAAAAGTTCTGGACCCGCTTTATCTTTTGTGATTCTGTTAATCCCTACATCAATAACAACCGCACCTTCTTTTACCATATCTTCCTTGATAAGGTACGGTACCCCGGCAGCTACAACAATGATATCTGCATCTTTTGTGTGTGCCTTAAGATCATTAGTCTCAACATGACATATTGTAGGTGTGGCCCATTCATTTAAGAAGAGAAGGCTCATTGGTTTTCCTACTATTTCACTATGTCCTACTACAGTAACATCTTTTCCCTTCATAGGTATTTCATATCTTTTCAGCATTTCCATGACTCCTGCTGGAGTAGCCGGTACAAGAAAATCCTGCTTTGCAACCAGACTGCCCATATTCATAGGATGAAAACCGTCTACATCTTTTTCAGGATTAATGGATTCTAGTACTATTCTCACATCTACCTGCGGAGGAAGCGGCAGTTGGACAAGTATCCCGTGAATATCGGGTCTCTTATTAAGTTTCTCGATCTCCATAAGAACATCAATAGTAGACACAGTATCATCCATCTTGATAGTCTCGGAATTTATCCCTACCTGCTCACATGCTCTTCCTTTACTGCTTACATAGACTTTTGACGCCGGATTCTCACCAACAAGAATTACTGCAAGCCCTGGCTTTAAACCATTTTTCTTCTCAAACTGAATGATTTCTTCTGTTACTTCTTCTTTAATTTCTGAAGCTATCCTGGAGCCATCTATCAGTGTGGCCATCTAAATCACCTCATTTTTTTAATCTTATATATAAAAACAATAATCTAAATGATAATAATAATGAATACTATTATCCCTATTATTACCTTCCAACTAATTAATTATAGTCATGTAATTATCCTTGTCAAGAAAATGTTACAAATTTGTTACACAATTTATTGCAGTTCTAGATTACTGGTATTTTTATCGATTTTTCGTGGAAGAAAGAGGTTTTTCAGGAGCTGCAGTCATCACAAAGGCCTGTGAAAAGTATCTGATAATTATCTACCTGCAGCTTGCAGTTTTTCATTATGGTCTCTTCTGCATTTTCCCTGAGCCTTACCTTTACAGCACTCTGGAGGCATTGATTATTTGTGATTATCTTTTTGCAGTTATTGCAGATCATATAGACAAATGTCTCTTTTGCGCACTCCCTGGACAGCATATAGTAGGACCGTCCGCTTCCAAGGATTATCCTGCAGACTATTTTTAACCTTGTTAACAGTTCCAATGTCCGGTATACAGTGGCCACACCTATGCTCGGGTCCACATTCTTTACTTCCATATACACATCATCAGCAGTCAACAGATTATTAGCACCTGAAAGTACTTCTATGATTATATCCCTGGGTTTAGTGACTTTGAAACCAGAATTGGTTATCTTTTCCTCATAATATTTTTTCTGGTTCTCTTTATCAAGCTTATCATCTATTTCGGCCATTATTCCCCCTGAGTGATAAAATAGTAAAGCAACAGATCCAGTTATGAGTTATTGCAAGTAATAATTGTTACTATTATCAGTAAAGATAAACTAAATTTTAGATTTCGTCAAGTGTGAGAGGCTCTATGTGATTTTCTGTGCTACCATTTCCCCGTCCGTATATACTCATCTATAGAATAGGCAGCCTTCCTGCCGGCTCCCATGGCAAGTATTACCGTAGCGGCACCGGTTACTATGTCCCCACCGGCAAATACACCTTTTACAGAAGTTTTTCCAGTCTCGGTATCTGCCGCAATATTTCCCCTGGAATTTAACTCCAGTCCCGGTATTGTTGAGATCAGAAGCGGATTTGGGCCCTGGCCTATTGCCATTATTACCACATCAATATCTATATCATATTCTGATCCCTTTATGGGAATTGGTCTTCTGCGACCGGACTCATCAGGTTCGCCCAACTCCATCTTTATTACCTTTATTTTATCTACCCAGCCGTCTTTACCTATTATTTCGACAGGATTATTTAAGATCTTAAGATTTATACCTTCCTCTTTTGCATGTTCAATCTCTTCATTCCTGGCAGGCATCTCAGCCTCGCTTCTCCTGTAGATCAAGTATACGTTTTTGGCTCCCAGTCTCTGTGCTGTCCTTGCGGAATCCATCGCAACATTTCCCCCGCCGACAACTGCCACATTTTCACCCTTCATTATCGGAGTATCACATTCAGGAAATTTATAAGCTTTCATAAGGTTTGATCTTGTAAGGTATTCATTTGCAGAATATACCCCATTCAGGTTTTCCCCGGATATTCCCATAAAATATGGAAGGCCTGCACCAGTAGATATAAATACGGCTTTAAAACCATCTTTAAACAGATCATCCAAAGTAAGTATCTTCCCCATTACCATATTAACCTTAAGATCGACATCCATGGACTTCAGGTAGTCTATCTCCTTTTGTACAATATCTTTAGGCAGCCTGAATTCAGGAATACCGTACACAAGGACTCCTCCTGCCTTATGGAGGGCTTCAAATATTGTTACCTTAAAACCCATCTTTGAAAGCTCGGCTGCACATGTCAGCCCGGCAGGCCCGGATCCTATTACAGCCACTGGTTCCCTCGTGCATTCATGGGTCCCGTCTAAAAAAACGCATTCCTTACCTTCATCAGCGAGCCTTTTAAGTTCACGGTCAGCAACATACCGTTCGAGACGCCCAATAGCTACAGGTTCGTCCTTTATTCCAAGGATACATTCTTTTTCACACTGATCTTCCTGGGGGCAGACTCTCCCGCATATGGCCGGCAAAGTATTTTTCTCCCTTATCTTTGCCAGTGATTCTTCAAACTTTTTCTCTGTTATAAGTTTAATGAATTCCTTTATATCTATCTCGACCGGACAACCCTTTATGCACCTTGGCTTTTTACATTGAATACACCTGGACGCTTCAAGAAGAGCATCCTCCTCTGTATAACCCAGCGCTACTTCCTGAAAATTCCTTGCCCTTACCTTTGGATCCTGCTGAGGCATAGGTGTTCTGGGTACTTTTGTCTTCTTGATATTTTTTTTATCAGAACCTGTCTTTTCTACCATTACTTGCCTTCCTGAAAAATTTATTTATATAGAAGGATAATCCTTAAAATATTTATTCCTCACTTAATGTTTACTTCTTGCATTTACATTCTTCTTCATAAAGATCATAACAGACACCTTCCTGGTCACAGTATATCCTTTGCCTGGATATTAGAAGTTCAAAGTCTACTTCATGTGCGTCGAACTCAGGCCCGTCAACACATACGAACTTAGTCTTTCCTCCCACAGCGACCCTGCATGCTCCACACATACCTGTACCGTCGACCATGATAGAATTTAGAGAAACTATAGTCTTTAGATTGAATGGTCTGGTGACCTTTGCTACTGACGCCATCATAAGTGCAGGACCTATTGCAATACATCTTTCAATATTGGTCTTTTTAGGATCTGTCCCGGTCAGATTCTTTTCAAGGTAATCCTCTAAAAAACCTGAAACAAATCCCTTATAACCTAAACTTCCATCATCGGTGCAAATATGAAGCTCGTCGGAAACCGCACCCATCTCATCCTCCAGTATAAGCATATCTTTCGTCTTGGCGCCTATCACTGAGATTATATAGCTTCCTGCCGCCTTAAGCTCCTTTGCTATTGGAAGTACAGGAGCAATACCGACACCGCCCCCGACACATATGACTCTGCCAAAATCTTCTATTTCAGATGCATTTCCCAGTGGTCCCACTACATCAAGGATACTGTCGCCCTTTTTGAGTCCGGCAAGAAGTGCCGTAGATTTTCCTACCCTCATAGATACAAGCATCAGTGTTCCTTTTTCCCTATCATATGCTGTAATGGTAAGAGGAACCCTTTCTCCATCCTCTTTGACCCTTATAACTACAAATTGACCTGCCATTGCTTTCTTTGCAATAAGCGGCGCCTCGACAATGTACTGTGCGATACCTTCTGCAAGTTCTTTTTTATTGATTATTTTAAACAAAAGCCTTCACTACTCCCCGGATCATCATATTGATATATAAAGTAAGGTCAAACTTTTTAAAAACAGTTAATCCTACTCTGGGATTTTATCATTTTTTATCATAAATTTCTGTAATTTTAAAGCTATTTCCTCTATCTTGCCTGCAAAGAACTTATCAACTTCACATGGCTGTAATTCCCTGAGATCAGATGCCCTTACATCTTCACTATAAGGCATTATTCCAAGCACATTAAAATCTGCCAATTTCTCCCTGACGAGTTTCTCTTCCTCATCGGTCTTTATCTTATTGACAACAACATAGAGCGTTTTGATGCCAAGGTCTGCGGCCATCTTTTTAACAGTATGGGCCGTTTGTATGCTCCTGAGACCAGGCTCGATAACTATTATGAGCATGTCCATATTCTCGCATGTGCCCCTGCCAAGATGTTCGATGCCTGCTTCCATATCCAGTATGACGATCTCATCCTGGTTTATGACCAGATGCCTGAACAGTCTTTTTAATATTACATTCTCGGGACAATAACATCCACTTCCCCCTGCTTTTATGGTTCCAGCTACCAGGAGCTTAACACCGTCTACATCGATCCCTATCTTTGAAGGAATATCCGATACTTTGGGATTAAGTTTGAAATAACCGCCATAGCTCCCCTTTTTTGTACCAGTCCGCTCCTCGACAAGTTCCTTCATGCCTGTAAGCGGGACAATCTCTGAGGCTTTCATATAATCAAGCCCGAGAGCAGTGCCCAGATTAGCATCAGGATCGGCATCTACGGCAATTACTTTATTGCCCTTCCTGACAAAATACCTTGCAAGACATGCGGAAAGAGTAGTCTTTCCTACTCCTCCTTTACCTGATATCGCAATTTTCATATCTTATCCCCTGTTTCAATTAAATATCTCAAGTTGTCTATCTTACCAGCTTCCGCTTGAACCGCCTCCGCCTGAGGAGCCTCCGCTAAAACCGCCAAAGCTTCCTCCTGATGAACCGCTACTAAATCCCCCGCCGCTGCTAAATCCGGAGGATCTTGTCCTTTTGGGGATCTTAACGATCTTTTTATCATGGAAGCTGCAGTATTTGCATGTCCTTTCAACTTCTTTCTCGCCGGACCTGATATAAGAAGCAGCTTTAAGTATCTTCGTTTTTATTGTAAGTGCCCAGAATCTCCTGCACTGTGGGCATCTTCTCTTAAAGAGGTTTACAAGAAATATTATTAAAAAGATTATAATAAATACTGGAAAGCAGCATATACAACCCATTGGGAATCCTGAAAAGAAACTCCCCGAACTTGAAGAAGTGTCCTGCTCTTCTCCCATAGTCGCAAGCTCTTCCTCGCCATATATCTGATTTGAAATAGTGACTACAGCATCATATATCCCGCGGTTATAATTTTCCTCCTTGAAATTAGGGACGATGATATCATCGATTATCCTGCCTGCCTCAAGATCCGTGATAACACCCTCAAGGCCGTATCCGACTTCTATCCTTACTTCCCTTTCAAGAAGAGCGACAAGTATTAATATGCCATTGTCTTCATCTGCCTTGCCGATCCCCCAATATTCAAAAAGCTCAACTGCGTATTCTTCTATTGTGATACCTTCAAGGCTGTCAATAGTGACCACTGCCATCTCAGCACCCGTACCTTTTTCTACACCACCGATAAGTGTTTCGAGGTCTGAGGTGGACGTAGCATCCATAAGCCCTGCAAAGTCATTAACATATCCTATATAATCAGGATAATCTATATCCTGTGCATGGACGGGACTTAAAAAACAGATAAAACTGATACCGATGACTGCCAGAAAGACTGCAGTTTTTGCTATTTTTGACCGGGCTTTTATTGACATATGCTAGTCCAACTCTAGATCGACTTCCGGGGCGATCTCAGCACCTGGTTGTGCTTCAAAGAATTCTTTTTCAGTGAACCCGAACCAACCTGCTATAATGTGCCTTGGAGGTGTTTTTATATAGACATTATAATCCATAATCTCTTCATTAAACCTTGATCTTTCAACCGCTATCCTGTTTTCGGTTCCCTCCAACTGGATCATTAAACCCCCAACCACTTCACTGGACTTAAGTTCAGGTGTGTCCTCAACTATAATATTAAAATCATCAATAAATGAGCTGAGAGCCTGGCTTGTGTTTGCGTTTGCATTATCAAGTTGTGCCAATGTTTCCGCACTCTGTATTCCTGCTCTGGCTTCAGTAATCATTTCAAAGATATCTTTTTCCAGTTGCATATAGCCCCTGGCACTATTTGCTAGATTGTCTACCAGGTCCAATCTCCTCTGATAAACATTTTGCACTTGAGCCCAGGCCTTATCTACAGACTCCTCTAAAGCTATCATATTTCTCCAGGAAATAAGTATATATGTCCCTATGCTTAATCCTACCACCAATACAATCGCTATAATAATACCTATTATGCAACCCATTGTAAGTTTTTTACCCAATTTATCCCCCTTTAATTCTTTTTACAGACTTTGACGACTGCAGGTCTTATGACAAAATCATCTATCATATAGCCTTTCCTTAAAACCTCAAGAACCTTACCTTCATCCACATCTTTAACTGCTTCGGTTACTGCAGCCTCACAGACCTTTGGATCAAATTCTTCACCAATAGGTTCTATCACTGTTACATTTTCTTTCTCAAGCACTTCTATCAATTTATCGTGTATCATTTTTATCCCACGGTAAAAATCATCATCTTTTTCTAGTTTCCGGCCCGCATCAAGGGCCAATTCAAAATTATCTATTACGGGGAGTAATTTAGAGACAAGGTCCTTATTGGCTCTCTTTATATGCTCAAGGTGTTCTTTTATCGTCCGTTTCCTGTAATTGTCATAATCAGCCTGAAGCCTTTTTATCCGGTCGACATAGTCGTCTTCTATGTTTTTACAATCTTCAAATTCTTTCCTGAGGACATCTATCTCACTTATAAGCTCTTCGATCTCAAGTTCTTCTGTGATCTTCCTTTTAGAAACACTTTTTTTTACTTTTTTTTCTTCGCCGAGATTCTTTTTCATCTTTTCGAATGCAGACAATATTTCATTATCATGACCATTGCCGGAATTTTTTTCTTTTTTAGCATTACCAGATTCTCTATTGTCTCTGCCCATATTAATAAGTACACCACTTTCATTGGTATTATATTAGTAAAAAGGTAAATACATTATATATAGGAAGAAGTCTTTTTTAAAGTTTAAATTTGGATTAGGGATCCAGGACTGTAAACTCAGGTCCCGGTTCTCTGACTGGCTCCTAGTTTCTGCCGCTGCTTTTACAGAATATGTCCCCTGTCGAGACTATCTCATCAACAAAAAAATGTCCGTCGCAGTCTACCGGGGCAAAATGGAAATGGACTATTATCTCCTCATTATTTGCAGCAGATATGTTCTGTATCTTTACGCCGATTTTTATTTTTTCACCAGGATCAATATCTTCTATCAGGGAACCGATCCTTTCAGGTTCAACTATCTCTGTTGTTATGTCAGTTGCAACAGTCACAGTATCAATACCTGTGGTCAGGTCAGTATCAGTGACAGTTGTGATTGTAGTAACAGTCATTATTCTTTTGAGGTTAACATCATTCTTCTCTGTATTTTTAGTGGTCTCAGTAACTGTGACCGTCTTTGTCAGTCCGTCAGAACTATATGTTTTCTCATCTTCAGTAACCGTATTACCGGAATTTGCCCAGTCAGAAATATATGACTCATATATGTTTTCATCAGAATAATAATAACTGCCAGCATTGTCTGGGTTCCATAAGTGGGCCTCCCATAGCGGAGTTATCTCCATTTCCGGATCAGGTTCCGGGCTGAGCTTTATCCACAACATCATCGGCTGCAGGTCCAGGGTCACATTTCCTGTATTAGTTATTTCATAATACTGATAGAACCACTCCCTGCGGTTTACCGATATATCTGTAAAAGATTCTACTTTTGATATGCTGACCGTATACACAGGTTTGGGGATTGCCAGTACATTAGATGAGACTATATGGCCTGCTTTGTCAAGAGTCCAGACTGTATAATAATACGATCTGCCTTCTTCAATATCTTCATCAATATATGATGTCGTACTCTTATCATTTATAGTTACAATAACATCATTTTCAGGATATTCAGGATTTATACAGGGATCCTCGACCCTTACAATCTTATATGAGTTGAAATTATCATCAATACTGGAATTCCAGCTAATATAATTTGCATTGCCATTTTGATAGCCGGTAAGATTTGATGGATAAGGGGTTATGATATCTTTAAATACAGCTATACTCTCAAATATTGGTGCTGAGATGAATCCGTCAGGAGTAACCGCCCATACGGCTATTTCATTATCTCCAGTATTAAGTGCAATATCGCTAAATGTAAAGATTCCTGACTGATCACTCCCGGCTTCCCCAATGATCTTGTCATTGGCTTGTATAAAGATATATGAATCGGGTAGATAGGTACCTCTCAAATAGATCTCTGGTTTCCTATCAGTGGTATAATAAGCTCCATTGATCTCTAACAGCTCATCAAGATTATTGTAAAGTGTGAATTCAACTTTCTGTGGAACTATAAGTTCAAGTGAAAACTTGGTGGGACTGCTTTCCCGGCCGGATGAATTTACAGCAATAAGTTCGACTACATTGCTGCCTTCGATTATTTCAACACCGTTTAAAGTTTCAAATATTCCTTTGGAGTCTACCTGGACGCCATCCTGATCCAATGTCCCATTAACATATATTTCTACAGTATTACCGGTTTCGGCACTACCCTTGAGAAATATAAG
>CAZKVA010000046.1:0-11567 GCA_964556035.1 uncultured Actinomycetota bacterium | reverse complement strand
GGAGAGGAACAGATATCGAAATTGCGAATGCAGTTTGTTTTTTAGCCTCGGATCTGGCAGGGTTTATTACTGGTGTTTATCTGCCTGTATGTGGCGGGAATGTAATGCCTTGCATATAGAAAGAAAAAAATTATTATAAAAAAGTGAAGCAAATAGGTCTATATAACATTTATGGGTCGTTAAGCTACTCGGAGATAGTTGCAATGGATCTTCTTTATATTAATCAATTCCTTTAAAAATTGGTTCGAAATTTCGCAATCCGGGCCAGCCACTGTGCAACCCGAAAAGTGACTAACCTCCCTAATATAAATGAAAATTTAAAGATAATGTTGTTTATAAATTATATTTGAAAGTTTTATTAATAACATTTATGATTTATTAATATTTAATATATAGAAGTATTTATAGTATCATGTTTAATATTAAAACTATGATGGAGAAATAAAAAAAGCAGGAAACGGTAGATAACTATAGATAATAATTACAATCTATTTATTCAGGGTTAAGGATACTCCCAATCCAAAACTTTAATATTCAATCTTAAAACTGATTTTGAAAGTTTTTGCTATTGATAGTCTTGGCCAGCCATACAGCACACTAAATAAGATGACCAAGTTTCCTAATCTGGCTATTTACAAACAATAATTATTAAAAATTACTTGCAATTTAGTTTTCTATGCTTACAATGTAATTACAATGTAATTACTTTTAATGGAGAAATCATGAGATCAAATTTAATAAAAATAGGAAATTCAAAAGGAATTAGGATAAACTCTGGCATAATCAAAGAGTGTGAACTTGATAACGAAATAGAGATAAAAGTTATAGACAAGAAAATAATAATAGAAGCTGTAAAAGAACCACGTGCAGACTGGAATGAAAGTTTTAAAAAGATGCATATAAGTAATGATGATGATTTATTAATTAAGAATGACAATGCTTTTGATAAGGACTGGGAATGGTAATAAATCAATACGATATTTTCTGGGTAGACCTTAATCCAACTGTTGGTCATGAAATAAAAAAAGTAAGACCATGTATAGTAATCTCACCAAATGAGATGAACTCAAATATTGACACAGTTATTATTGCTCCAATGACTACTAAGTCAAGGGATTATCCAACAAGAATAAAAACTGATTTTAATAAAAAGGCAGGATGGATCATATTAGACCAGATAAGGACAATCGATAAAATAAGATTAAAAGAGAAAGCTGGTTATTTAAGAGTAGTAGAAATTATAAAAGTTAAAGATATATTAAAAGAAATGTTGGTTGACTGATCAGAAATAGTTTAAATCTAAATATTTTTTCAGATTAGATAATTCCCATAAAAATTGGTTCGAAATTTCGCAACACGGGCCAACCACTTAAGACAAATGTGTTGTGAATATCTTACTGATTTAATTCTAAAATATTCTAAAAAATTCAGTTAATATCTATTAAATTGCTGGCAAAATACATTTCTCAAGAATCTTAAAATTATTTGTTTTGGACGTATAATTACCACCAGTAAAAACAATAACCATATTCAGTTCAGGAAAGACCATAGTATACTGCCCACCCCAACCCCCGGCATAAAACATAAATACTTATTATCTTTTTATCAAATTAAAGCAATAAAGATTACCTGATCTACCCCTCATACCTAGGCCACCTTATTGCATAAAAAAGAATCATTGCCGAAGCTATGATAGATGAGAGTATGATAATAATCAGGAAAGCAGGCATATATTGCCCTATTGCAAGACGCATAACGAACTGGAAGATATTAAAGATTAAAAAGATCGCTCCCGATACTATGTTTGTTATACGGTTGGCTTTTCCTATCAGACTGATAGTCAGAAAGGCTAGCACAAATGGGATCAACCACCTACAGGTCCAAAGTATCAGGTTCCCGGGAGTTATAACAGCCTCTCCAGATATAAGGCTCTCTATCTGCCCCTTCTCATATAGATACAATGATACCTCAGCAGTTATAGAGGCTGCCATAAATATCCATAACACCAAAATCCTTACCTGAAGTGTCAAAATCTTCATAATATATCTCCTTTCAAATCCTCATCAAAAATTATAAATGATACAGAAACTTTAAAATATATTACAATGCAATAATAAGTATGTTAAGATTTTTTTAAATCTTTTTACAGAGTTTCTTATATTAAAAAATATTATAAGCTAAGTGTAATCAGGTAATGGATCCAATACAACAGCAGTCAATTCCCTATATGTAAAAAAAGATATTTAGCTTATAAGCATTAAAGATAAAGAATAGGTGATTCTAGGAGATTTTTATGAAAGCAATTATCTGGACAAGATATGGACCACCAGATGTTCTTCAACTAAGAGAAGTAAAAAAACCTGTCCCAACAAATAAGCAAGTAATGATAAAAATACATTCGGCTACAGTAACAGCTGGAGATTGTGAGACAAGAGAACTAAGACTACCTTTCTATATTTCCATTCCTATGCGGATATTTTTTGGCCTTATAAGGCCAAAACGGGTAAAGATATTAGGACAGGAGTTGGCCGGAGAGATCGAATCTGTAGGCAAAGCTGTAAGTAAGTTCAAAAAAAGTGATAGGGTCTTTGCATATACCGGTTTTGGTATGGGAGCTTATGCTGAATATATATGCCTGCCTGAAAAACCTCAAGATATGAGCGGTATAGTAGTAGAAATACCGGCAAATATTTCCTATGAAGAAGCTGCTGCAGTCCCTCTAGGAGGTCTAGAGGCATTGCATTTTATAAGAAAAGCAAATATCCAAAAAGGGCAAAAGATACTGATAAATGGTGCAGGTGGAAGTATAGGTACATATGCAGTGCAGCTTGCTAAATATTTTGGAGCCGAAGTTACTGCAGTTGATAGTAAAGAAAAATTGGATATGCTAAGATCGATTGGTGCACGTTACACAATTGATTATACCAAAGAAGATTTTACTCTAAGCGGCAAATCCTACGATATCATTTTTGATATAATTGGTAAGAGTCCTTTTTCTGGCTCTATGGGATTATTATCACAAGATGGACGCTATCTTGTAGCCAATGCCGGGCCATTAAGGATGATACGTGGATTATTGGATTCTAAGAAGAATAATAAGAAAGTTATATTTGGAGCAGCAAATCCAAAAATTGAAGACCTGATGTTTCTTAAAGATCTTATTGAAGCAGGAAAGATAAAGGCGATCATAGATAAAAGTTATCCATTGGAACAAATTGTAGAAGCTCATAGATATGTTGAAAAAGGACATAAGAAAGGGAATGTAGTTATAACTGTAGATCATAATGATAAAACTTGACAAAGCTTGCACTAAATTTTTTAATTATAATTCAATTCTAGTTATTTGGATTCCAGGTTTAAGATATGTAAGTTGGATTATGTATGGTGCTGCAATGGTTTATTTTATGCTGTTTTTTCGATGGGACTTGATTGCAGCCGGAAACAACCGACTCCCGGATGGACAGATAAATATAGATGCTGCGATTTTCTTTATAGCGTCGATGCTTATGATTGCAGAAGTGTGGACCACATCTAAAAGAAAAGATTAAGGTTTGCTTACGAATTCAGTGCAGATCTCACATCTCTTACTAAAAGGAGAATCTAGATTGAAAACCTAATTCAGGTATATAAATATCCCCATTTGAAGTCATTATTACGGTTTTAACATCGTCCACAGTGGCCAGCCATGTTCTAATGTTTAGATAAGAAGTTCTCAACATCCCCAATAAATTTCAATGCCCCTTTTTCTATTTGCTTTGTTAAAGCATCTAAATCACTAAAATCTGGGTTGTCAACTAGAATGCACTCTCAAGCCCATTATATATTTCATCAATCCTTTATATGCCTTTTGAATGTAACCCTGCTTTAACTGTTTTTTATATTCTATTGTATATTCATGAAAGGATTTCATATTTAATTTCTCCATCTCAAAATATCCTCATTTGAAGTCATTATTGTTGTCTAACATTGTCTACTATAGCTGAATAACTTATGAATATCAGACAACTCTTTCAATATCTGGTTCGAATTTAGTCCAGATAGGCCCACCATCTAAAAATATAGAGTTTCTTCCCCAACAAGGGGCATTCCATTCTCTAACAGCAGGCTTTATTTTATCTTCAGGGTCTTTCTATAATTCTTTCGGATAAACACAAAAATAGTAAAAATAAACATAAAAATGATGGCTATTACCATTGACAAAAGAAAGCTATAATCAGCCAGTAAGCTTATTATAAAAGGAACCAGGCTGCCACTTGTTGACCCTACAACAAATAATATAGTTAAAGATAGATCTTTTCCTGAAGCAAAAATTCTACCGGAAGAGGAAATCAATAGGGGTGGTATTCCAGAAAAGCCAAGACCTATGAGCCCTGCACCAATATAATTTATTATTTGCGATACTGGAAAAATTGCAAGAATTAATCCCACAAGACTGATTATAGACAATGCCATTAATAAATTTCCTGCTTTGAATTTATATGATAGAAAGCTTATTATTAGTCTTCCGGCAAGTATACCTACCCAGAAAACTGATATTATAATACTGGCGCTATAAAGGTCAAATAACTTCTCGATTCTAAAAAAAGTTGGTGCCCAAGAAAAAATTGTTACTTCAGACATAACATAGAATAGCATCATAAATGCTGTAAACATCATATATATATTTTTCTTCCTGTATTTGAATGTTTCCCTGATAGGAATTGTTTCTTTTTCTCCTAATGAGCTAACCTGCTTTTTATTTACCAGGAGGTATGATAGGAGAGAGATCAATACAAGACCTATTACTATCATGTATAATACCCGCCAGTTTATTTGTCTACTTATAATACTAGAAGCAATAAATGGTGAAATAAGTGCACCTATTGCAAAAAAACCATGTCCTAGATTAATAATACTATCTTTATTTTTTACTTTTCCTTCCAACATGCTCAAATTGCTATTTATAAAAATTATTCCAAAAAGACAACCTGAAATAAAATATAATATATAGAAAAGAATTAAAGATGATGTCAGGACCAAGCCCACTAATGTGGGAATAACTAAAACATATATCCATATGACTACATTACTTCTATTAAATTTCCTACTTAAAAACATAAAGGCCAGTATACCTGTAGCTTCTCCTATCAGGAAAAAGGTTATAATCAGATTCATATTTTCCGGCGGTACATTAAAATATTTGCTAATATCCAGTAGGATAGGGCTTGACAGCATCATAAAAAATGAAAAAAGAAACATAGACAGGTAATTAGGGAATTCCATTAAATAGTTTTTAAGATTATTATTTTTCAAATTACACCCGTTTTTAATAAGATCATATTAAGAATTTAATTTGAGTATAATACATTGGATTGGTTAAAAATACTATTAATTCTACCAGATGATCATTATGTGCTTAGGTGAAAATCTTTTAACTGACCGGACTATTAAAGCTAAATATCTCCAATTAAGTAATAAAAAATGTATAATTAAATCCTATATTTATTTTAAAAATACAGATGGAATCATTATAGTGAAATTAGAAGACCTGGGATTTAATGGCTGGTTCCGGGAAAAAATAAAATATTCTAAATTCTCTGAAAACAATCTGGCTCGTGTAATTGTTGTAAATAAGAATAAATATACCATTAGAGGTCAAAAGTCTGAGGTTCAGGCAGAAGTTACTGGAAAAATGATATATGGTGCTGAATCAAAGCTTGATCTCCCAACAGTGGGTGATTGGGTATTTGCAGAATATTTTGATAAAAATACATTTGCCGTGATCCAGGAAGTATTACCAAGAAGATCCATTCTTAAAAGAAAAATAGCAGGTAAAAGAACTGAATTTCAACAGGTAGCTTCCAATATTGATATTGCATTTATTATGCAGTCACTTGATGCTGATTTTAATTTGAGGAGACTTGAACGGTTTCTGGTAATGATTAATGATAACAATATCGAACCTGTGGTACTGCTTAGTAAAAGTGATTTGACCTCTTCGGAGGATCTGAATAAAAAAATAACTGAAGTAAAGAATATAACCCACAACTGTGAAGTAATCGTTTTTAGCAATAAAACCAGTATTGGGCTGGAGCAGATCGAAAATATTATAAAACCAGGCATGACTTATTGCCTTATGGGATCCTCCGGGGTGGGCAAAACTACTTTAATAAATAATCTTATCGGGGAAGATAAATATGCTACTGGAGATGTCAGGAAAAAAGATTCAAAGGGTAAACACATAACAACCAGTCGGCAGCTGATACTACTCAAGAGTGGTGGAATAATCATCGACACTCCCGGAATGAGGGAGCTTGCAAATATTGGAGCAGGTGCCGGTATTGATGAAACCTTTATAGATATAAACAATCTGGCCGGTAATTGCCGCTTCAGTGATTGTACGCATAGCATCGAACCCGGATGTTCTGTTTTGGAAGCCCTAAAAAATGGAGAAATTGACAGGAAACATTATGATAATTATTTAAAACTCCGAAAAGAATCAGAATATAATAAGATGACATACCTGGAAAAAAGAAGAAAAGATAAAGATTTTGGAAAATTCTATAAAGAAGCCAAGAAAAATTTCAGGAAAAGATAATTATAGATGATCTTTCATAATCCTATTTACGCTTCTCCGGTAAAAAACCAAACAATCTCAAACCATTAAGAATAACAAAAATTGTGACTCCTACATCTGCGAATATTGCCAGGGCCAAATTGCCCAAACCAAGCGTAGCTAGAATAAGTACAATGAATTTTATGACTACTGCGCTAGTTATATTAAATATTATGACACGGGAACTTTTCCTTCCAAGCCTTACAAGATATGGGAGTGCTTCAAGATTGTCATTCATCAGGGCTATATCAGAATTTTCTATTGCAATATCTGATCCTACGGAACCCATTGAAATCCCGACAGAAGCGCTTGCAAGGGCTGGAGCATCATTTACCCCATCACCCAGCATGGCAACATACTTATACTTACCTTTAAGTCTTTCGATCTCTTCTGCTTTTTCCTGGGGAAGAAGTGATGCTTTTATTTCATTTATATTTAGAGAAGAACCAATAAAATTTGCAGCTGAAGCTGTGTCACCGGTAAGTATTACCGGTCTTATCTTGAGTTTTTTAAGGTCCTCACTTATCCGGTAAGCTTCTTTTCTTATTGTATCAGATATTGCTATTATGCCCTTTATTGTCCTGTGTTCACTCATGATCACTACAGTCTTTCCCTGTCTTTCCAGATCTTCTATTTTTCGCAGGATTTTCTCATCCACTTCGATATCCTGCTGCTCCATTATAAATTTTAGATTTCCCAAAAAGTGGGTACTATTATCGCAAACAGTACACTCACCCTTTATCCCTTTTCCGGCAACTGATTTAAAATCATTGAATCTATGAGTATCTATGCCCAGCTCTTTTGCTTTTTTTATAAGACTTCCCGCAATGGGATGTTCGGAAAAGACTTCAAGTCCTGCAGCACATGCGAGTACATCCTCTTTTTTAAAACCATTGAAAGTAATAATATCAGATACTTCAGGTACGCCATGAGTAAGAGTCCTTGTCTTATCAAAAGCAATTGCCCTTATGCGCCCCATATCTTCCAGGAATTTTCCTCCCTTTATCAAGACTCCATTTTTTGTAGCATTTCCCAGCGCGGAAAAAACAGTTACGGGAGTTGATATTACCAATGCACAGGGGCAGGAGATTATAAGAAGAGTCAGTGCCTGGTTGAACCAATAATCAAAGGAATTGCCTAATATAAATACCGGGATCACCACTAGCAGTATTGCAGCACCTATGACAGAGGGTGTATAAAATTTTGCAAATCTTTCAATAAATCTCTGAGAAGAGATCTTCTTCCCGGCTGCTTTATATGTCAGGTCGATGATCTTTGACAATGTATTGTCTTTTGCCTTCCCGGTGATCTCTATTTCCAGATAACCATTACCATTAACAGTGCCTGCATAAACGGGGTCACTTTCGTATTTATTTTTTGGGATAGGTTCCCCGGTGATCGAGGATTCATCGACCAGCGAATTGCCATATGTGATATTTCCATCCATCGGGATCATATCACCAGATTTTACAATTATGATGTCCCCGGTCTCCAGTTCTTCTATATCTATTTCAGAGCTTTCTTTTTTAAGGAGGGCTGTTTTTGGAGTCTTCTCAACAAGTGACTCAAGAGATTTTTTACTTCTTTTGATCCCATACTCTTCGAGGCTTTCCCCGATTGCAAACAGGACGACAATGATCACAGCTTCTTCAAACTGCTTTAAATAAAACGCTCCTGCAACAGCAATTGTCATGAGGAAGTTTATGTTTGAAAACCGTAATCTTATCAAGCCTTTAAGTCCGCTTAAAAAGATCTTCCTGCCAACTAAAATAGTAATGATCAGAAAGATAGGAAGTTCTATCCAGATATATGCATGGATATCAAAAAAGGAAAGGATAAGGAAAGGAATAGTCAGGGCCAATGAAATGATCAGCCATCTGAATTGTTTATTCTTTAATAACTCTCTCATGCATTCATCAAAAATTATCTTTTATCAAATATTAAATGATTCTATAATAACTACCATGATTTTAAAAATATTCTTATTAATACTTCTGATCCCGGTAATCATAATTTCTATTGTACTTATAATAAATGTACTGCCGCTTCCTGATACCATTGAAGGGTCAAGGGACCAGATAGGAGCGGTCGCAGCCGGGTTCTTTTCCTTTCTTTATCTTGTCTGGATCTTTTTTTACATTGTAAATTCTTTCAGGCGGGCAGGTAGGGTATTTGATGAGCTGTGCCTCGGATTGGGACTAAAAGGTGAAAGTCTGGGAATATTTGGAAGAAAATATTCCGGTACCATGAGTGAGAGACAAATAACAATCGATTATTTTCCTCCCAAAACGATCCAGAGGGCATTACTGAATATCTATATTGAGGCTCCATTAGTACAGGAGTTTACAGTAAGCAGGCAGAGGCCTTTACTAGGAAGTGGAAAGAATAGAATTTTGTGTCCGGAAATAGTGAGTCTGGCAGGAGATTTCAAAATATATTCAGGAGACTGCAATAAGACTTTTACCATTATTTCCAGGTATGAGTTTAAAAAAGCCCTTGGATCAATACTGTCAGGGGGTCATGGTAATAGCTTCAAGCAGATCTATTTTGAAAGTGACAGGATCTGGTTAAGACAAAGATTTACAAGATTATCTGCGGAAGTGCTTGAAGACTATATAAAAAATCTACTGGCCCTTGCCAGTGAGGCAGAAAACCAGTAGATCTAATAAAAACTTAACGCATAAATATCATAATCAGGATGCCTGCCAGTGCGAGCAGTACGGCAAAGACCAGGGCAATATTTGCACTTCTATTATTCGACCTGACAATATCGTCTTCACTTTTGACTGACAAGATAAAAGGTTTCTTGCTGTCTCTTGGCCTCATGATATTTATCTTTTTTCCTTCAAGAAGAGCTTCTCCCAATAGATAGAGAAATTGACCCAGCGGAATAGTATTTTCTATCATCTTGAAACCCAATGTCCTTGAGCCAAGGGCGCTAAACTTTAGATTCTGAAGGAAGCTGTATTTTCTGGCATTATTCGAAGGCTCAAATTTACTAAAAGTCTTCAAGGTATCAAGCTTCAAACCGGATTGGCCAGCATCTATATATACCTTGTCTCCGGAAGCAGGGTCCTTAAGAGTGATAAGATTGGAACTTTTCTGACTGGAAATAAGCGACTGGCTTTTTTTGACTCTCCTGTGTGTGACTCCTTTTTCATCCCTGTAGGTCTCAGTTTCTTCATATATCTGGTAGAGGCTTGCATTATAATAAGCTACCTCTTTATTTGAATATGGAGTCTTCTCAGGGTCATCTGAGCCAGCCTTTCCCTTTAATTCGCTATAATGTCTATAGCCTTCAAGGCCAGCTTCAGCATTGCTGGTAAGGATCTCTTTTAGTTCACTGACAGGTATGGTCTTTAAAAACTTTATCTCGATATTCTTATTCTTCATCTTTCTGGGAACAATAAAGCCTAAAATACCGCCACCGATGATAAGTATGCCGCCGATTATGAAGGGTAACATCAAAGGGTCCTTCCTATTCTTTTGATAATTCTTCCTTTAAACTTGCCAATTCATCATCGGCCGCTTTTTCATTTTCCATTTCCTCAAACTCATCATCTTCCTCATCATCCATTCCAGAAATATCAAATGCAGCGTCTGCCTGAGCTTCCTTTTCTGCTATCTTTTTTTCCATCTTATCCATCTTTGCAAAAGCTCCCGAACTGTCAAGATCACCTACGGCGCTTATTACTTCCTTGCGGGCCTCTGCTACTTTATCCCTCGCTATAAGCATGGTCTGACGGGCACGCGCTTCATTAAGTTTTTTCTTTAGAAGATCTACCTGTTCCCTCAATATTTCAGTCTGGGAGGAAATATTATCGTACATCTTCTGGTATTGCTTTACACTAGTATCGGCTGTAAGTTTTTTATCTATTGCCTTCTTTGCAAGTTCTTCATTATCGGATTTTAGTGCATCCTTTGCGCGGCCTTTCCATAGTTCTGATTCACTCTGGGCCTCTTTAAGTTTCTTGAGCATTTCCCTCTCGCTTGCCATTACAGAGCCAAGCCCCTGTACGGCATTTTGGAGTTGTTCCTCCATATCGATGATTATCTGCTTGACCATTTTTTCCGGATCCTCCGCACGGTCCATAAGATCATTGATATTTGCTTTGAGCAGGTCAGTTAGTCTTGAAAAAATTGCCATAGTCAATGCCTCCTTATTCTTTTTCTAATCATTACCAGAGAATAAATCTTATAAATTAAGAATTGATAAAATTTTACCCTATGAAGGTCCTATTTTCAATTAATTCGATTACATAATTTGGAATTAACTATTTTTGATAACAGGCTCCCAGATGATGTATTAATTAATTAGTTCCTGGTGAATAATTCAAATAAAAATATACCAGAATATGAAAAATATGGACATAAACAAATTAAAAAGGCCCGTAAAATATGGTAAAATTCCTTTAGAACGACTAAATAATAAAGGAGACCATATGTTTACAGGCCTTAAAGCACAGTTAGAAATAACCGATACTTTAATTGATAATATTTTACCCCAGGACAATGAACTAATCAAATTAAAAAAGGTCCTAAACTGGGAAAAAATAAACAGTATATACAAAGAATGCTTTCCTTCAAAAAGAGGTAGGGCCACTAAAAAGACGGATCTATCCCTGGGACTAATGCTTCTAAAACATCTGTACAAAAAGCCGGACAGGGCCCTTATAGAAGAGCTTCATTTAAATAATGCATATATGCATTTCTGCGGCCTCTCCTACGATGAGGTGGCAGTTGCCAATAGAGAAGGCAGGAAGATAATAGACCACTCTACCCTTGTAAAGATAAGAGGTAGGCTTGGCCCGGAAAAAATAAAGGCGATACTGGATGCCTTTACGGTAGAGCTTATAGATAAAAAGATAATAGATGGCAAATATCTTTTTACAGATACCACAAGTCTGGAAAAAAACATAATCTATCCCACAGAGATAGGCCTTCTATCAAGAGTAATAGAAGAAGCAGCTGC
>CAZKVA010000045.1:0-11582 GCA_964556035.1 uncultured Actinomycetota bacterium | reverse complement strand
TTTGTTGTATCTAAAGAAGCATGGCCTAAAAGCTTCTGGACCTTAAAGAGATCCACGTTCCTCTCGGAAATAGCAAACATTTTAATGTCATCTTTCAAACAGAGAGCTTGTATATCTTAAAAATTAACCCTCACTTCTTTTCTCACCGAAGACAAGCTGGCCGCATGCGGATTTTATGTCCGCACCAAACCTGGATCTCTGGGTAACATTGAGTCCATTTTCCAAAAGGATTTTTTTAAAGGCACTTATCCTGGATTTTGATGGTGATTTAAGTGGTAGTCCTCCATTATACGGTATCAGGTTTACAAGACATAAAATACCTTTAAGTAAGTCTACAAGCTCCTTTGCAATCTCATCTGAGTCATTAAGACCATCGATCAGCACATATTCAAACATTACTTTCCTATTAGTCTTTTTAATATAGTGTTTCACCGATTCCATAAGTTCCGGTATTTTGTACTTCAGGTTTAAGGGCATTATCCTGGATCTCAATTCATCATTCGGGGCATTTAATGATACCGCCAGATTAACCTGGATTTTTTCGTCAGCAAATAACCTGATCTTCTCCGGAAGACCCGCCGTTGAAATAGATAGGTGCCTGGCTCCTATTTCAAATTTCTCATGATCATTTATTATCCTTACTGCCTCAAGTACATTATCATAATTTAAAAATGGCTCGCCCATTCCCATAAATACGATATTTGATATTGGTGAACCCCTGGCCTTAAGGTATCTTTGAAAAAACAAAACCTGCATTATTATCTCTGAAGGCTCAAGATTTCTCCTATAACCCAGTTTTCCAGTCTGGCAGAACAGGCAATCAAGAGCGCAGCCTATCTGCGAAGAGACGCAAACAGTATTCCTGCCAGTCTTGTGCTGCATAAGGACTGTTTCTATCAGCATATCTCCATTTAGTTTGATAATAGCCTTTACGGAGTCACTTTCCTTTGAATCTATTATCCTGCTATCTATGGAAAGAGGAAATTGCCTGCTAAGCACACTGCGCAGTTCCAGGGGAAGGTTTGTGGCATCGTCCCAGTTGGTAAGAAGATCTTTAAAAATTGCCTTATTGACCTGTTTCAGGCGGTATGGTCTTTCACCAGAAAGTATTTTATCAAGAATTTTAAAATCCATGGATGTATTATATCAGATAGATTTATTTATTCTGTTGTACTGTAAATTATTCTTTTTGATCATAAGATAGATTTAGAATAAATAAGGATCAAAAATATATGAAAAAATATTGATCCAGGCAACTAATTTGCTTTTGGTTTTTATTGTATTATTATTTCTTCCCGGAAGCAGCATGCCGGGGTGCGGCCCCGTTATCCCAGAACACTTTTATCTTTTTTGAAAGGGGCTCTATCTCTTTTTTTAGTTCTCTTTCTTTCAATTTATACCTGTGTCTACTTATCAACTCTTTTGTAAGGGACTCATAAGCCCTGGCTCCTCTGCATCCGGGGTCATATGAAAGTATGGGTTTTCCAAAACTTGGAGTTTCAGCCAATCTGATATTACGCGGAATTATTGTCTTGAATACTTTACCGGGAAAATATTTCCTTATTTCCTTAACTGCCTGGTCAGAAAGCCTGGTCCTTGTATACATGGTCAGGACCACTCCCGAGATCTCAAGACCCTTATTAAGATTATGTTTAACCAGGTCAACTGTTTTAAGGAGCCTGGCAATTCCTTCAAGAGCATAATATTCGCATTGGAGGGGGATGAGCACTTCACCTGATGCTGTAAGGGCATTTACGGTCAAGAGCCCAAGAGCGGGAGAGCAGTCTATAAGTATATAGTCATATTCACTGCTTAATTGGTCGATAATGTCTTTTAATCTGTATTCCCTCTTAAAATTTGAGACGAGCTCTACCTCGGCACCAGACAGCTTCTCCGAGGAGGGCATTATATCAAGATTATCATAACCGGTTTTTAGTACGGTCTTTGCAGGTACTTCAAAATTTATAATTGCATCATAAGAAGATTTTTTTATATCTTCAGGATATATGCCAAGACCGCTGGTGGCATTGCTCTGGGGGTCCATATCAATAAGCAGTGTCTTAAATCCGCTCTGCCCAAGGTATGCAGATACATTGACCGCAGAAGTGCTTTTACCGACTCCGCCTTTTTGATTTACGACAGAGATAATCCTACATGACGATTTTTTCTCTTTTACCATAAAACTAAATGAAATAAAAAATTTATTATAATTCTATAATATAACCACAAGTATTATAACTGAAATTTTTAAAAACAGAAAAATTTATTACGATTTCTTCAGCACAGGCATAATGATAATATGTTTTATCTGATCAGATACCAGGGATCATCTCATTTTATTGATCATGTATTTTATAGATATCAGGGGATGATTGTATATCAACCTGGGTCCGGAATACCTCATAATTTCTCTGATTTTCTCCCTCATCAAGGGACTGTAGCAATGAACACTGCATTTAGAACATGCAGGTTTTGATTCACCGAATCTGCACCGGTCAAGTTTGAGATGGGAATAATTGATAAGTTCCCTGCATTCATCACAGGGGGAGGTTCCGGCATGGTGTTTGCCGCAATATAGTATGATCATCTTTTCTACAGTTACTTTTTCCGTGTTTATTCTATTGTTTTTATTATATTTCATAGTAAGGATAATGAATTACAACCCTCCCTGAACTCTACCAGAGAGGGTTGTGTATTGCCATATATCAAACTGGAAAAACCTGTCCATAAAGACTTAAAAACAGAATTATTTTACTTCTGTTAAAACAAATCCCTAATTTCCAGTTGTTGTAAAGTTTGCATCACTCTTAAAATCTGATTCACGAGTACCATAGATTGGACTACTGCCCAGTTTCTTTACCCTGAAAGGATCTCTCTCGAGAGTATTCTTTACTACCTCGTCAATGCTATCGACAAATACAAGTTCGAGTCCTTTAAGTATTGTCTTTGGCACTTCATCAAGGTCCCTTTTATTCTTAGAGGGCATTACTATTTTCTTGAGGCCCGATCTCTTTGCGGCCAGAAGCTTCTCCTTTAGACCGCCAATAGGAAGCACTCTTCCCCTTAAAGTTATTTCTCCAGTCATACCTATGTCTCTTATCACAGGTATCCCTGTAAAGGCTGATACCAGTGACGAGGTTATTGTGACACCGGCAGACGGACCATCCTTGGGAATGGCTCCGGCAGGCACATGGATATGTATATCAGATTTATTAAATATCTTATCATCAAGACCAAATTCAGTGGCCCTGGACCTGATATAGCTTAATGCCGCTTTAGCGGACTCCTGCATCACATCTCCAAGCTTTCCTGTAAGCAACATCTTTCCTGTCCCCTTATAAAAAGTGGACTCTATAAGAAGGATATCTCCTCCGACAGGAGTATATGCAAGTCCGGTTGCTACACCGACCTGGTTTTTATCCTCGATCTCGCTCGGCTGTATTTTAGATACTCCAAGATAATCCCCTACCTTTTTGGTAGTGACTATCTTTGAATGCTTCTTACCCTCGACGATCTCTCTTGCTATCTTTTTGCATATCTTCGAGATCTCTCTCTCAAGGTTCCTTACACCAGCTTCCCTGGTATATTCCTCGACTATCAGGTAAACAGAATCACTGGCAAACCTGATATCGTATTTTTCAATTCCCTGTTCCTTCAACTGCTTTGGTATAAGGAACTTATTTGCAATATGGATCTTTTCCTCAGAACTATATCCCGGGATCTCAATTACTTCCATCCTGTCAATGAGTGCCGGATGTATGGTATCCAGAATATTTGCAGTAGTTATAAACATTACATTTGAAAGATCAAAAGGTACTTCAAGATAATGGTCCCTGAATGAATTATTCTGTTCAGGATCCAGTACTTCCAGAAGTGCAGATGAAGGATCTCCCCTGTAATCTGCTCCTACCTTATCTATTTCATCAAGCATGAATACAGGATTATTGGTACCTGCCTGTGAGAGTCCCTGTATTATCCTGCCTGGCAGGGCACCAACATATGTCCTCCTGTGCCCCCTGATCTCAGCTTCATCCCTTATTCCGCCGATAGACATCCTTATAAATTTCCTTCCTGTGGCCCTGGCAATTGATTGTCCAAGTGAAGTCTTACCTACGCCTGGAGGACCGACAAAACAGAGTATTGGACCCTTTGTGGTCTTTCCCTTAAGTTTTCTCACTGCCAGATAATCAAGTATATGGACCTTGACTCTTTCAAGGTCATAATGATCCCTGTCAAGTATCTTCTTTGCCTTTTTAATATCCAGGATATCTTTTGTCTTCTCGGACCAGGGTACATCAAGCATCCATTCAATATAGGTCCTTATATAAGAATGCTCCGGAGACATAGCGGGAATACCTTCAAGCCTCTTCATCTCTTTTTCTACCTTTTGTCTTGCATCTTTTGGCATCTTTTTCTTTTTATCCAGCTTTTCCTTCATGTCATTTGTGACAGCTACGGATTCATCTGATTCACCGAGCTCTTCCTTGATGGTCTTAAGCTGCTGCCTAAGGAAATATTCACGCTGGGTCTTACCGACTTCTTTCTGGACCTTGTCCCTTATCTGGGACTGCACCTCAAATTTCTTAAGTTCTTCACTAAGGAATCCTGTCAGAAGCTTTAATCTCTTTGAAATATTATTTTCTTCCAGTATTCTCTGCTTTTGTGCAGTGGTCGTAAGAAGGTAAGATGCAAAGAGGTCTGCCTGTACCTCCGGTCTGGAAATATTCGTTGCTGCTACCACAAAAGCTGTAGGTAGGGGAATGCCCAGTTGGATAAATTTCTCCACCTGCATCCTGATAGTAGTATTAGTGTTTTTTATTTCTTCATCCTCTGTATAGGGTTCTTCACCGATCACTTCAACAGAAATCCTAAAATAAGGTTTCTCCTGTGTGAAGTATTTTATTTTTACCCTGGATATACCTTCGACAACACATTTTATTTCATTATCGCTAACATTTACTACCTGCTTTATTGCGCAGGCGGTACCTATCTCATAAAGATCTTCCTTTTCAACTATCTCCTTGTTTTCTTCCTTCTGTGCAACCACCACGATTATCTTATGTTCCTTGGAAGCGCTCTCTACAGCCTCCAGGGAATTTTTCCTTCCGACGACAAGCGGGGTGGCAAGATAAGGAAATACCACACTGTTCTTAAGAGACAGAAGTGGAAGCTCTTCCGGTATCTTTACTTTTTCAAGGCTTTCATCGCCCCATTTTTGTTCTGCTACCAATTTATATCAACTCCTATTAAATATTTTTTTCTCTAATCGACTTTTCTTTCTTAATAATATTGTACAATCGACTTTCATTAATTAAAACACAGTTATATGAAAACTGACTGTATGAAGTAATTATAGCAGACAATATGTGAAAATACTAAAAAATTCTCTTATATTAGTAAATATATTTTTCACTTAAAGTGAAAAATATTTTAGCTACTCAATAACCAAGCTCTTTTAACCTATACTCACTAAGGCCAAAATAATGACCGATCTCATGAAGCACAACCCTTTTTATATTTTTCTTCAGGCTTACCATATCCCTGCTGACTGCTTCGATAGACTTTTTATATATGATTATTTTGTCCGGGAAAGACCTGTTCCTGCTTCCCTTTAAAGTCATGGGGACACCATGATATAGACCAAGGGTAAACCTCGGACCTCCGCTTTTATCTTTAATGAAGGGGCTTATATTTTCCTCTTCGATCAAAAAGCTGATATTAACAAATTTATCCTTAAATTTTTGAGGCAGGTCCTCAAGAACACCAAGGATCTCAGCTTCAAATTCTTCAATACTCATTTCCATAATTTGGTATTACCGGTTATATCTTTAATATAAATATAAAAATTGATTTTATGATCTTTAGTTAATATTATTATACTAATTGTTATTTGGAAACAAGATAGTATTAAAATTTTAAATAGAAGGGTTAGATGTCATCAATCATAAGGCAGGATATGTCTACAAAAGACTGGACCATTTTTTCAGTCAAAAGGGCCGAAAGACCGCATGACTTCAAAGGAGCTAAGAAGAAAAAGAAGATCCTGGAAAAGTATGAACCCAGTTGTCCTTTCTGTAAGGGCAATGAAAGCATGACACCCGAAGAAATACTTGCAATAAACGGAGGCAAAGACTGGTCAGTGAGGGTAGTTCCAAATAAGTTCCCTGCTGTTGAATATAAAGAGGACTCACTTAAAGGTAGTGAAAGAAGGCATATCACAGGACCATATTTATCTATAGATGGGATCGGGCATCATGAGGTGATAATAGAGTCACCATGGCATAATGACAATATTGTCAGAATGGATACCATCCATGTTGAAAAAATAATAAGGGCCTACAGGCAAAGATTTGTTGATATCAGCCGTGATCATCAGAACCAGCTGGTAATAATATTTAAAAATCATGGGAAAAGAGCAGGAACCTCCCTGGACCACCCTCACTCCCAGATAGTGGCAACACCTTTTGTGCCGGGCTATATAAGAAATAAGATGTTTGAGGCCCAAAGATATTATGATGATTTCGGTAATTGTGTCTATTGCGACATTATTAAACATGAACTGGAGGACGGAAGCAGGCTCGTATATGATAATGATAAGTATCTTGCAATTGCCCCATATGCATCAGTGATGCCCTATAATATAGTAATATATCCCAAGAAACATCAGTCATGCTTTGCAGAAACCGCCAAAGATGAGTTGATGGATCTTGCTAGTGTCCTCCGGACCGTATTGAAGAAACTATATGATCTGCTGGATGACCCGGATTATAATTTTGTAATAGACAGCAGCCCGGTAGATCAATCAGGAAACAGGCATTATCACTGGCATCTAGAGATACTTCCAAGGCTTAGCACGAGAGCCGGGTTTGAGATAGGCTCGGGAATGAATATAAATTCTATTTTTCCTGAGACCTGTGCCGAGAATCTAAGGAATCAAAAAGTAAAATAAAGATATTAAATAGTATCAAGAAAAGAAGAAAAAATTGTGGGAGGAAAAATAAATGAAAAAGATAAATTGGCAGATAATCCTGGGCATAACACTGGTAGTGCTTTCCATAGCCCTTTATAGCATCCATTACTTGATATTCAGGGATCTCCATCATATATTCATTTATATGATAGGAGATATTGCTTTTGTTCCCATAGAAGTGCTTATGGTAACCCTCATTATCCACAGGGTACTTTCTGATAGAGAGAAAAAAGCAATGTTAAAGAAATTAAATATGGTGATCGGTGCATTCTTTAGTGAAGTAGGTTTGAAACTTATACCGACATTTGCAAATTTTGATCATAAATCCGATGATGTAAAAAAAGAACTATCCCAGATGAAAAATTGGAAGAACAGTGATTTTAGAAAAGCATCAGAGATGATGGAAAATTATGATTTTAAGATCGATAGCAGTCTGGGCGACTTGAAAGAGTTGCAGCTCTTCCTTACAAAAAGGAGGAATTTCCTCTTGAGATTACTTGAAAACCCGAACCTTCTCGAACATGAGACTTTTACAGAACTTCTATGGGCCGTTTTTCACCTGACTGAAGAGCTGGAATACAGGACAGATCTTGATAAGCTTCCCTCTACTGATATGCTCCACATATCCGGGGATATAAAAAGAGTCTATGTTCTTTTACTTAACCGTTGGATAGATTATGTTATGCATCTAAAGGAGCAGTACCCATACTTATATTCACTGGCAGTGAGGACAAATCCCCTTGATGAGGATGCTTCTCCAATAGTGAAAAGTTAGAAAAATATTACCATCTTGCAGGAGAACTGAAAATTATTTTGGTCATTATTCTCATTAATTTCCAGAGTATTTTTCTGAATCCATAGGTCCCTAAGGTAAATCTTAGACTCATTATAAACCAGCCTGCCTTAATAAGTGGTTAATTTATTAATATACAAATAGGCGATGTGTCTACTCTGAAATTACCTTATAATTTGCTGCATTTGAGACTAATATCGTGAGCTGCAATTTTTCTAAATATATAAATATATTATACCATAATAAAATAAATAATTATGATTTGTCTGGGGTTTTTCTGGCATTTTATTTCAAATTACCAGGAATACAAATATTTCAAGCAATTTAAATAATCCTTGATTTTTTGCACCAAAATAGAATAAAATATTTATAAGACAATTATTACACTTATATAATAATTATATTATTATAGTATTAATTTTTAATATATAGGTATCGTATTTTACTTTTATTAAATAAAGGCAAAAGACATAGGCAGGTGTCTGTTGCCGCAGTATGAAAGTAGGAGTGCTTTTATGGCAACACTCGAAAAGATCGAAGGAATCGGTAAGGTGCATAGTAAGAAGCTTGCACAGATAGGTATAAAGACTACTGAAGCGCTTCTAAAAAAGGGAGCGACTCCAAAGGGAAGAAAAGAGATTGAAGGAGCAAGCGGACTGGGGCATAAGCTTATCCTTGAATGGGTAAACCTTGCGGACCTTTTCAGGGTCAAGGGAATTGCAGAAAAGTATTCAGATCTTCTTGAAGAAGCAGGTGTTGATACGGTAGTAGAACTTGCAAAGAGAAAAGTAGATAATCTCTACAAAAAAGTATTAGAAGTGAACGAAAAAAAGAAACTTGTAAGAAGGCCTCCTTCTGCCGGGATGATAGCAGATTGGGTTAAGCAGGCTAAAAAACTTCCAAGAGTCGTAAAATACTAAGCTGGTTAGCAAGTTACGTTTATTGGAGTAAGTGATATTAGAAGTAGGATAGATTCTTGGGATAGTAAATACCAGGCGAATTAAATCATGCCTAAAATGTATTTAAGATGGTATGAAATATGCTATTTAACCGGTCATATTTTTTCTGTCAGGCCATGTCCAGGCTCCTGAAATGAAGCCCTATAAATGAAAATCCTACTGCATAGGGGAACATAACTGGTCTTCTAACGAGGCACCACAGAAGTAGTTTCCAGAAGTATCTTCTTCCTTTTTGCTTGATACCAAGCAGCCATATAGAACTTAAAAAGGCCCTTATATGATAAAGACGCAGTTTCGGAGTCTTTATCTTTACAGGCTTATATTCTTTCAGCAATGTCTTTATCCTTGCATAATAAGACTTTGGTGAATAAATGGTTGAAAGGATTTTCTTGTATCCGTTGATCAGGATTTCCTTATCCATTTTTGGAACAAAATTCAGGGCGCCTGTTCCAGTATTATTTCCGCTTGCTGTTTTTACAAGCCTTTTTGATTCTTTAAGTCTCTGATATAGTCTTGTTTTAGGAAGTGCTGTCAGAATTCCCACCATTGCGGTAACAATGCCACTTTTTTGTATAAAGTCTATCTGTCTCTGGAATATTGATATATTATCACTGTCAAATCCTACAATAAATCCAGCCTGGACCTCGAGTCCTCTGTTCTGGATGGTCTTTACACATTGTATAAGGTCCCTGCCTTCGTTTTGTACTTTACCGCATTCATTCAAGCTTTCAGCATCAGGAGTCTCTATACCTACAAAAACAGAAGTAAAACCTGCCTGTGACATGAGCTTGATGAGCTCCTTATCATCAGCAAGATTAATAGATACCTGCGTATTGAATGAGAGAGGATATTTCTTTTTCCTTTGCCATTCGATTATGGCAGGAAGATAATCTTTCTTCAGTTTTGTTTTGTTCCCAATAAAATTATCATCTACAAAGAATACCCCGGCTCTCCAGCCTGCATTGTAGATAGCTTCCAGTTCATCCAGTATCTGGTTAACAGATTTAAGCCTTGGTATTCTTCCGTTTAATTGGACAACATCACAGAATTCACAATTAAAAGGACATCCCCTGGAAAATTGGATGCACAGTGAATTATAGTAGGATGTCTTTATAAGACTCCAGTCAGGGATAGCAGATTTAGAGATAACCGGAAAACCAGTATTCTGGTACATTTTTTTCATTCTTCCATTTTCAAGGTCATCAAGTACCTCGTGAAAGTAGCCTTCCACTTCACCAAGTACCAGATGGTCCACCTCAGGAAAATCTTCATAGCCTGTTGTAAATAGCGGGCCGCCAGCCACCACCGGTTTCCCAAACTTTTTTGCAAGGGCTATTACTTTCCTTGCTGTTTCCTTCTGGACTATCATCGCACTTAAAAATACATAATCGGCCCACTTGATATCTTTTTCCTCAAGTTTATCGGTATTCATGTCTATAAGCTTCTTTTCCCAGTGAAGGGGAAGCATTCCTCCTATTGTTATAAGTCCAAGTGGAGGATAAGCTGCTTTTTTCCCAATAAATTTTAAGATTCCTTTAAATCCCCAGAATGTATTCTCATAATCCGGGTATACCATTAAAATCTTCATATCTTTACTCTATCTCCTTAAAATATTCATCTATATTTATATAAATTTTATTCTTCATTATATTAAGCTTACCTTAAAATAAGCTTAAAATATGTTCTTTCTTCAATATTTTTAACGCTCTAAGTTCTTATATTAAAATTATCCCTTAATGTCAAATCAAGAAGCTTATTTTTCTCAAATATAAAAGAGCCTTTATCTTATAAACGATTTAAAATGATTAAAGTTTTAATTTCTTCAAAAATCGGTGTTATTAGCTGATATAATATTAAATATTTCAAGATCATTAGAAATTAAGTCAAGGGAGAGATTATGGTTGGTAAAGTAAAAGACAACCTGATAGTGGTATGGTCCAGTGGAGATAGGGATGTTGCGGAAAAGATGGTCTTTATGTATACACTTAATTCTAAATTAAGGAAATGGTGGAAGGATGTCACTTTGATTATCTGGGGGCCGTCAGCAAAACTGATTTCTGAGGATGTAGAACTTCAGGATTATTTAAAGAGATTAAAAGATGCAGGAGTCAAGCTTGAAGCCTGTATAACCTGTGCTGATATGTACAGGGTCTCAAAAAAATTAGCTGTTCTGGGAGTTGAGGTAAAGCCAATGGGACTTCAACTTACAGAATATCTGAAAGAGGGAAGGGCAGTTATAACTTTTTAAAATATTAGAATATGTCCTTACTTTATGGTTTAGCTGAACTATTCAAGAGTTGTGTTTACCTATTGAGAATGCTTTACCCAGGTTTTTCCCAACCGACCAGTAATTCCGGGTCCCGGGGTCAAAGATAATGGGATTTATTTTTTTTATATCAGGTTTTCCATCTTCCCCTAATATTCCGGGATCAGCTTTTATATCCATTATCTCACCGATAAATTGAGTATGGAGGCCGATTTCAATGCTCTTAAGAAGCTTACATTCCAGGATAAACGGAAACTCTTCACCATATGGGGCATCAACAAGATCGCTCTTTACTGGAGTGATATTTATCTTTGAGAACTTGTCCACATCCCGCCCTGAAACAATGCCACAATAGTCAGCTTCGGCCACCATTTCTGCCGGTGCAATATTGACTGTAAAGGCATCTCTGGACATTATATTTCCATAACTATAGGTGGCTTTCCTTAAAGAGACAGCTACACATGGGGGCACGGAACAGCAGATCCCTCCCCAGGCTGCAGTCATCAGGTTTGGGTTATGGTCATCATCATAGGTCCCGACCAGAAATACCGGTGTGGGATATACAATAGTCTTTGCACCAAGTGATTTTTTCAT
>CAZKVA010000044.1:0-11598 GCA_964556035.1 uncultured Actinomycetota bacterium | reverse complement strand
TCATTTTTTACCGGTCCTTGTAAATTTATTAAAAGTATCTGAGAAATCCTATTAGTAATTAATAATGTATAATATATTTTTCAAAATAGCAAATAATATATTTCAATATTATATTTATTAATTATTTTATATTTATTGACAAATATTATATATTTTGGTAAAAATTAATTTAATGTTATACTAAAATTAAATATTACTATTAATGATACTATACTAAAAGTTAGTATACAAAATAAATAATTATGCTTTTAAGGGAAATACATAAGGTGAGCATCACGGTACAGGGTTCTGAAAAACCTTCTCTAAAACTATTAGAAAAAAGTATTGATGAACTTATTTTAAGGGAGAACAAGGATTCAGAGTTTTTTTTAAAGGTCTGTAGGGAGATAGCAAAGATAGATAATTACCAGTTTGCCTGGGTAGGTCTTGCAAAAAAGAATAAGACCAGGAATATAAAAGAGATAGAATCGGTCGCACATTATGGTTCAAATGGCTTTACGGATGACCTCCTGAATTCTCTTCTAAAAGAAATAAATTCTAAAGATAAAACTATCCTATCGACCACCGCAGCCGAAAAATATGAAGTAAAAAGATATAATAAATCCGAATCGCCAGGAGCAGGTACCAGAGAAGACTTGATGCTTAAAAACAATTTTTTATCATCAATACTCATACCTTTTAAACATAATGACAGCATCCTGGGATTAATAAATATTTTTTCCGGCCACAAAAATTCATTCAAGGAGCAGGAAAATAATATCCTTCTAAAGATCGCGAATAATCTTTCAAATGATATAAGAGGACTAAAATTAGAGATACAGTTAAAAGATACAAGGAAACAGCTTCAAAGGGCACTTTACGAGACCATTGATGCCATAACACTCATGAGTGAAATAAAGGATCCTTATACTTCCGGACACCAGAAGAGAGTCGCAATAATCTCAAGTACAATTGCTACAGAGCTAGGACTTTCAAAGGATACTATAGATGGTATTTATGTTGCGGGGCTTCTCCATGATGTAGGCAAGATCTCAGTTCCTAATGACATACTCGCAAAGCCAGGAAAACTTAATGAAGGTGAATTTTTGATCATCAAAAATCATCCTATTGTCAGTTATAATATCCTGGCACATATCGAGTTCCCCTGGCCCATAGCAAGTATTGTGATTCAACACCATGAAAGAATGGACGGATCAGGATATCCTTATGGGATACAGGGTGAGGAAATGTCAGTTGGATCAAGAATACTTTCAGTAGCAGATGTTGTAGAGGCAATGACGGCTCATAGACCCTACAGACCCGCTCTTGGATTGAAAAAGGCGCTTTCAGAGATCGAGGATAATAAAGGGGTACTTTATGACCGAGAGATAACTGAAGCATGTATAAAAGTATTTAAAGAAAAAAAAGTGAAGTTCTAGGAGCCTGTCCTAAGTACTTCTATTTCTTTTAATTTTCAGAAAAGCTAATATCTTTTTAACTCCAAAGGAAAGAGCAAAGGCAAAGGTCAATAAAAGTATTATGGTTGCACCGGACGCCATATCCAGCATATACGATATAAAAAGACCCCCTATGGTAAGAATAGTCCCTGTTATTATCGAACTGATGATAATGCTCTTAATATTATAGGTGAACTGCCTGCATATCGCTGCAGGTATTGTAAGAAGGGCAATGACCAGTATTATCCCTACTATTCTTATCAACAGGACCACACATAGGGATACCATCACAAGAAGCATAATATAAAAAATATTAGTAGGTATACCAATAACTGCAGAAAATTCTTCATCTAATGATATTGCTAGAAGCTCTTTAAAAAAGACTGCTACTAATATTATTACGACAAGATCAAGCGCCAGCATTATAAAAAGATCGGTAATAGGGATCGTAAGGATATTACCAAATAAATAACTAAAAAGATCAGGCGCATAACCGGGGGTAAGGTTTATAAATATTATACCAAGGGCCATTCCCGCTGCCCAGAATATTCCAATCGCTGTATCTTCACTAAGCTTTCCCTTCTTACTTAATGCACCAATGGCAAAAGCAGAGGCCAGGCTAAACGGAATAGCAGTTATAATAGGATTTATCCCTAAAAAATATCCAAGTCCGATCCCACCGAATGTCGCATGGGAAATACCCCCTGAAAGCAATGCTATCCTTTTTACTACCACAAAGGTGCCTACGATGCCGCATGCAATATTTACTAGAACAGCAGCAATAATAGCATTTCTAATAAATGTATATTGGAATAACTCGATCATCATATATTCCCATCATGCATTTTATTTTTACTATTTCCAGACTATCCGCCGGGGTCCTCAAAATGTTTTTTAAGTACTCTGTGAGGTACTCCATGAGCTATTGCCTCTACAGGACATCCATATGTCTTTTCAAGTTTCCCGAGACTTCCCTCTTTAGGGCCATGATAAAATAATTTCCGGTTAAGGCATGCAACTTTCTCAATATAAATCGAAATAGCACCAATATCATGGGTCACAAATACAATAGCCATTTTTTTTCTGAGTTTGACAAATAATTCATAAATCGATCTCTGCATCTCAGGATCAATACTTGCCAGCGGTTCATCCATTAATAATAGTATTGGTTCTCTTACTATAGCCCTTGCAATAAGCACTCTTTGCAGCTGTCCTCCGGAAAGCATTCCAATATGCCTTGAGCTAAGATCTGAAATCTTTATAGTAACAAGAGCTTTTTGAACAGCCTCCCTGTCCTCTGGAGTATACCTATGTGCCACACCCTTATATCTTCCCATAAGAACCACATCATGGACACTGATGGGAAATCTCATATCAAGGTCAGGATGCTGCGGGAGATAACCTATCTGTCTTCTTCCCTTTTCCGGTGCTTCTCCCATGATCCTTATACTTCCTTGTAAAGGTTTTATAAGTCCAAGGATTATTTTTATAAGGGTTGTCTTGCCGCCTCCGTTTGGCCCGATAATGGCCATAAAATCATTTTCCATGATCTTTAAATTGATATCTTCAAGCACTGGATCGCCATTATATGAAAAGTATATATTTTTTAGATCGACGATCTCTCCGCCCATAAGACAATATGCCTTTCTACTCCATACTTTTTTCAAAAGCTTCTGTTACTTCTATTAGATTCTCTATATAGTCCCTGGCAAGCGGACTTATAAGTACCACATTACCTCCTATTTCATCTGCTATTACTTCAGCACTTTTCGAACTAAACTCAGGAGAGGCAAAAATAATTTTGATACCTGAATCCTTTGCAGAATCAATAATGCTTACCATGTCCCTGGGAGAGGGTTCTTTCCCGTCTTTTTCAATGATTATCTGCTCTAATCCATATTCTCTGGCAAAATATGACCAGCCCGGATGAAATACAATTATTTTTCTCTGGATTTTTCCCATAAGAATCTCCCTGATCCTTATGTCAAGCATCTCCAGATCATTTTGGAAATCTACCTTATTATCATAAAAAATGCCCTCATTTTCAGGATACAATTCTGAGAGACTGAGATAAATATTTTCAACCATAATCGAAGCATTTACCGGAGATAACCAAATATGAGGATCGGTTCCAGTTCTATCATGATCATCTTCACTTCCATTATATACCTCTTCGTCATCATGGTCACTGTTTTGATTATTTAGGTTTCCAGATGCTTCAATGAGCTCGATTCCCTTACTACAGTCTATAAGCATCATTTTATCATTTATAGCGGTTATCTTATCAAGCCATGCTATTTCAAATTCGATTCCTGAACCAACAGAAAGATAGATGCCGGCATTGCTTACTTTCTCCAATTGTCCAGGTGTGGGTTCGTAGGTATGCGGACTTGCTCCGGGTGGGACCATTTCAAAAACATCGATCTTCCCTCCTCCAACTTTTTCTGCAAATCCGGCAAGCGGAAGTATACTTGCAATAACTATATGGTCATTCTGGGCATTTGTTGCCGGGGAGGACTTATAACTGCATGAAAAGACTACCGTAATCACAATAGTAGTAATAATGATTATAGTATAACGGAAAAATATTATTTTCTTAAATCCTGGTAAAGACAATTAGATTCTCACAAATTTATCAACAAGAATTGGACTGAATTGGGTTCCTGCACATCTTTTTAACTCTTCCTTAGCATCTTTTATAGGAATTGGTTCCCTGTAGGGCCTTCCCATAGTCATCACATCATAGGCATCCACAATGGATGTTATGCGGGAGTTGACAGGTATTTCATCTCCTTTTAAGCTTTGCGGATATCCACTTCCATCCCACCATTCATGGTGTGCCAGGATATCTTCGGCGACCATTGCTATTTGAGGAGTAGATTTTGCAATATTATATCCGATCTCAGGATGTTTTTTGATTACTTTCCATTCATCCTTGTTCAGCTTGCCCTTTTTCATCAAAATACTGTCAGGAACAGCGACTTTCCCGATATCATGTAAGGTTGAAAGCAAAACGAGTTCGTCAAGTTTGTTCTGCGGGAGACCGATAGCCTTACCCAGCCTGAGTATCATTCCTTTCAGGCGCTCGGCATGATCTCTTGTCTCGTGGCTTTTTTCCCAGAGCATTCTTTCAAAGGAAGTGATTATGGAATTATATATGCTCTTTCTTTCAAGAAGCTTATGGGTATACATATTGTCTTCCGCTTCCTTTATGACCTCTCTGGAATCCTGCTCCAGGCGGGTCCTTGCCGAGATCCCCATCGACATATTCAGAGGGATCTTCTGGTCTTTGGTGCTTGCACAGATATTTCTTATCTTATACAATACATCTTCTACTTCACCTGGGGTTGAGCGGGGCAGGAGGATAAAAAATTCGTCTCCTCCCCATCTGGCAACTATGTCTTCTTTCCTGGAACAATACTTCAATATCTTTGCTACTCTTTTTAGAAGTTTATCTCCTTCGCTATACCCGAAAGTATCATTTACCAGTTTCAAGCCATTCAGGTCGCAGATGATAAAGTTTAATGGAAGGTGCCTTTCGCGGTAGACATTACCCAATACTTTTTCAAGATAGCTCCGGTTATAAAGTTCGGTAAGGCTATCATGGAATTTTAAATATTTTATCTTCTTCTCAGCTTTCCTGAGATCGCTTATATCGTGTAGTATCTCCATCCGGACCAGCCTGTTACCATAAAAAATTTCTTGTCCGGAAACTTCAAAATATACCTTGCTTCCACTACTTTTAAGGCCATGTATCTCAAAACCGCTTTCATAACTTTCTTCGATCTTTTCTTCCATGATATCGCGACAATCTTCTGAAATAAAATCTAATAAAGATTTCCCCTCCAGATCATCAATGTCTATATTGAAAAGGTCCAGGAAGGGCTGGTTTACTTTTATTATCTTGCCATTATCATGAAGTACTACACTATCTATTGATGTTTCGAGAAAAACATCAAATTTCTCTTCAGAATCTTTTAACTGCTCTTCAAGCTCCTTCAGGTTTGATATATCCCTTACAATGATCTTAAACCCTGATATTCTATCATTACCTTCTTTTATGGGGCCAAAATATACTTTGCCATATCTTATCTGTCCATCCTTGTGGTGCTGAGCTATCTCAAAGGGTTCTGCTTCCTTGCCGGATAGTATATTTTTAAAGATCGACATATACCTGGGAATATCTTTTGTGCTTATAGAGACTCTTCTGCTGAAATATTTTCCGATGAGATTGCTTTTGCTGTACCCTGAGAATTCAAGGATCGAATCATTACATGAAGTGATAATACCTTTATCATTTATTGTCAGGATTCCTATAGAGTTAGTCTCCGTGAGGTTTTCGAATTTGTCATTATCCTCTTTTAGAGTGCTTTTTATGCGGTCTATCTCTTCCTCAGACCTTCTCTCAAGCCTTTTAATTCTTTGGTGTTGCTCAATTAATTTATTGATCAATTGAGTCTTTGTTATCTTTTCAATATCCATCTTTAGGCCATAAAAATCACTCTTTGAAAGATTTTTCCTCTAAATCTACTTTCCCATTATCTATTTTTTTAAGAAATGATTTCAATTCTTCCACAACCAGTTTTTTCATCTTTTCTCTGAATTCTTCATATTCGATCTGCAGGTAGTTTATATCTTCTTCAAGCTCCTGTTTTTTCTTAAGAAGCTCATCATATTCATCTTTTAATTCACTTATCTTGAAGTTGAGTTCTGAAATATCACTGGTCTCTTCGTCGTCTTCATCTTCCATTAAATCAGGGGGGGATACTCCTTTTAGTCCCTGGTCAAGTACTTCTGTTTCCTGGACCGGTACTGCTTCTCCTGATACTTCAAGTAGTCTATGGATATTTTCTCCACTGATCCTCAAGGCCCTCCCTACTTTTAATACAGGTACCTTCTTGGTTTTGATGATCCTCAGGATCTCATTCTCACTTATCCCAAGTATTTCAGTAGTCTCCTTGATGGTATAGAATTTTTTTTCTTTTTCCATAATCTGATAGTTGTAGAAATTTTCAATTATTTGCAGCAAAGAAAACAAACATCTGACAAATGTTCTTACCTGGCTATACACCATTTTAATGCCATAATGATTACTATAAAATTTAAAAATAATTATAACATATTAGTATTATAATAAATATGAAATTGAGCCAATTTTAAAAGTTTTATTAGAAAACTCTTACGTAATCTCAGTAACATTCTCATGGTAATAAATTACCGTACATCCTTACATAATGAAATTGTTTCCTGGCTTGAGCCCAGTTCCCGGACAGGCTCCTATGGCTCAAATAAAAAATACGATCAGACCAGCAATAAAAAGTAAGATGAATATAATGAACTCTATTATTATGCGGGGGCTTTTAAAATTTATTCCCAACTTGCGCATATTAATAATCGTATAGAGTAAAAATATAAGTGATATCAGACTGAGAAATATTAGTATTAGTCCTATCAATGTCTTTAGGTCCAGCATAAATGAGCTTTTACTATAAAGGAAACTGACGGTAGTCTCATTATCGTAGACTCCCCCGATGATAAGGGGGACAGAGATTGTAAACTCCCCTGTTTTAAGATCATCCTTTAAGAATACTCTAAGTCCCACATCCTTTTTAACTCCTGCCTCCAGGATATTGCTGCCTGCCTCTATGCTTTTTATCATTCCTTCGGATTTCATATGAGGATCCAGACCTATAATAAGGTCCTGGTCATAAATCGATTCCATCCTGATATTAAATTCAAGGACCGGATCTTTTCCATTGATCTCCAGAATATCATCTATTTCTTTGATCAAGACATACTTTCCTATGGTAAATTCCTGGACCCGGGTAAGCTCATAGCCATCACTGCTCTCATATTCTCCCGTTACCTCGATCATATAGTCCCCAATTTCCTGCAGCTCTCCAACTATAGCGCTATAAATACCGTCTGAAGTTTCTTGATCCCCGTTTATTATTTCTCCATTATCTAAAAGTTTTCCACTACTGCCGGCTACGCCAGGACCTGAAATGGTATAGCTAAAATCACCCCCGGTAAAATCCTCAAAATTTGCATATATTTTTGTAGAAGAACCGGCAATTATATTATTTTCAATTTTTAAGAATATATCTTTTATTACTGGCTGATAATCCGTTACGGTAAATACCGTTTCTTTCAGTGAGCTTGAACCTGTCAGTTTATGTTCGATCAATAATTCTACCAGATAATCGCCTGATCCGGATACTTGATCAAACTGGTAATTGAATATACCGTCTTCTCCTAAAGGATCGTCTTCTCCTCCATCATCGGCAAGCTTTATCCATTCTGTTGAAGTCATGTCCGGGTTTTTGACCTTAAAGGATAATTCAAAATCAGATGGATCCACCTCCCCTGATACCCCTTCAATCCCAGAAAGCCCAACAGAAATTGGGACCAGAGAATCCATAAAGTATACTGCTTTCACCGGATCTAGTAGTTTCATCCTTACAAGGTCAAGCGCAACAACCAGATCGCCATTTATTTCATAATCCCAGTCACCCTGAGCTGGCGCCTCTATGACATTTATCACATATGAATCATCTCTTATTTCCTGGATATCCTGCAACACTGCATCATCTGGTGGATTGATCTTTATATCAGGATTTCCGACATCCTCATTTGATACTGAAATAGCAATTAATTTGCCAATATAATCCTGCACCGGTATTGATCCCGTAAATTTTTCACCCTCCTGTTGTTGACTGGTGAAAATAAAAACACTGGTGATATATTTAAAGATATCAAGGTATATATCCCTTATATCTGATGCCGTCTCAGATTTCCATAATCTTGCCTCAGTTATACTTGCTATCTTTTCCAGTATTTCTATATTTGCTTCTCCTGTGAAAGCAATTGGAAATATCTGCATTTTATCTTCCTGGTATTCATAGCAAAGATTTAATAATTCATCCTTATATTCCTCAAGATATTCCTCCATCCTGCTTTCAACATTATCGGGTTTAGGGTCGATTTGTGTATCTTCTGATTCCGACAACTGGTCATATCCAGTTGCGGAATCCTCCGGGCCCTCATCCTGCCCAGCCGTGCTGGCACTATCTTTGTCCACCTCAATATCATTCCTGGAAGGAGGTTCCGGTTTTCCCTTTGATCCATCCTCGCCTTTCCTTATTTCGTCAGGAATAGGTATATCATCTACTCCGAGGTCCCCATCTGTTAAAAATATTATTATAGTCCTATTTCTTTTTACCCTTTCATCAAGCATGGCTTTGACATCTTCCAGGGCAAGCTTCATATCGGTAAGACTCTGATTGCTTTTAATGCTGGAAATAGCTTCCATTATCTCAGTTTTATTTTTACCGATCTCTGTAGGCTCAATATATATATTCGTCTGATTTCCGAAACCGATAACTGATATCCTGTTTCCTTTTGTCAGGATCTCGTTTAATTCTACAAATAGTTTTGCAGCATCTATCCTTTTATTTTCAGGATCATTTTGTTTCATACTGCCAGATTCATCAATAATAATTACAAAATCGAAGGTAGTATCATTTGAGGAAAAATTATTTTCCATAGCCCAGACAAAACCATACCCAGAAGAAAGTACCATTAAAGGAATAAGTACGATGACCATAATGATCTTATTGGTGATATTTTTATTTTTCATTAAAAACCTTTTCTATCGTGTTAGCATTAATAATAATTTCTTTAGGAAGGATCAATCAGCCTATTTATTGATAAATACCTGGCTGCGCCTTTCAAATCACTATGGATTTTGTAATAATATCCTATCATTGAATTTATTATTTTCAATGTTTTTATAAGATCTTCGTCAATGATCAATAAATCTTGATAAAATACTATAAAAATCAAAAAAATTTTCAATTTCCTATTGACATATTTTTAAAGATTTGGTAGATTAATATTACTTTAGAACAGAAGGCAACGTTTAAGATTTAGTTAAAGTCTAAGTTTGAAAAGGTTTAAATAATAAACTGGATTTTAGAAAGTCCCCAAGAAAAGTTTTAAAGTAGAGCTCCAAGCAGTTGACTAGCCTAAGGTGCAAACTATGGTAAAAGATTACTCGGAGTTTTTTTATTCCTTAAATTTTAAACCACTTCTATTCAAAGATTTAAATTAAGACCTACACTTTAAAAATCACTGGCTTAGAAGCATGCCCGGGATTTTCCAAACAATAATATTTCAACTATATTCATAATTCTATTTATTTTATAGGCGATATGATTATATAATCTATTTCAAATAAATATTTAATAGTAAATATGCTAATATTTTAAAATCCAGGATAGAGATAAAAATATAAGAAGGCTGGTAGTTTGCCTGCAATTATAACACATAGCTTTTTTGCTGAAGATTCTTTGGAAAATATCAAAGATCCTGTATTAAAAGATAAGATATCCTCAAGAATGGATCTTTTCTACCTGGAGCCCAGGGTCCTGATCTATTCTTTTATTATAAAGCCAAACCCTGGATAAAATATGATGGTATTGAAAAACTTGGAAATATAGTACATGAGAACCTGGTCGACATCTTTTTTAAAGAGAGCTTTGATTATCTTGATAGCTTGAAGGGAAATGACGGGTTTTACGATCTCTTGACCTATCTTGCAGGTTATATATGCCACTATTCCCTTGATAGGAACACCCACCCACTGATCCACTACAGCACAGGTATTGATAATGGCCTGACAAAAGCTACGAGGAAATATTACAATCACCACAGAAGGCTTGAAAGCACTATAGACTATTTTCCACTGATAAAGAAAGGGGTCGATCCTGTACGTTTTAAAAGCTTTGAGCTCGTCTCTATAAGGAAAAGATTTGAACCTGTCCTTATAGACTACTATATCTTCATCCTGGACAAGGTGTATGGTACTACAATTACACTCGGACAGGTAAGATCGGTTATTCATGATATCTCCAGAGTGCTAAAAAACCTTTATGACCCGATAGGATTAAAATTATTACTATACCGCCTGTTGGAACTACTTATGGGCGCCAGGGATGAAATAACTTCTTCCATGATCCCCCGCAGGCTCATAAATGGAATGGATTATTTAAATCTTGATCACCGCAAATGGGTGCATCCCTGCAATCCGGGACACAGTTCGGATGAATCATTCTGGGATCTTTATAATATAGCTCTCGATGAGACAGTTAAGTTTATGGATCTTATATCGGTCTATCTTAAAAGCGGCCGTTTCCCAGATGCATTACTGGATATGACCAGTAATATCTCATATTCTACAGGTATCGAATGCGGCAATAGCAGCAAGCTTAAGTATTTTGATTCGATCTATGATAAAGTCTACGAGCCTGCCCGGTAATTGGATCTTGGCTGAGCCCATTTCTCGGACAAGCTCCTATAATTTCTTCTACATTGATATACATTATAGCTTTTAGTGGTATTTATTGTAGAATATGAGAGATAATTATTAACTTCAAAAGAAAGCTTACTGATTTAATTAATAGTGAAAGGAATAAAATGTTAAATACTAAAATAATTAGATTATTTCTTCTTCTGATATGTCTTGTTCTTATTCTCCCGGTAATAGGATGCTCTGCAAATCAGGTAGACAAGGAATATATTGATTTTTCAGCAAGAGCCACGGAAGACTACCTTATTGCTATAAATAATAAGGATTTTGATAGCTTCTCCCAGAATCTAAGCAAAGATATGAAGGAAGCATTGCCCGAGAAAGAGTTTTTGAGTATGGCCAACCAGATAGAGGGTACTATAGGAACATATGAACCAGGTTCAAAAAAACTCAATCAGACCACAAAGAAAAGCGGCTATATCGTGATAGTCTATAATGCAAAATATACCGGAGAGTCAGAAGATGTGGCAGTAACGATCTCACTTCAAAAAACCGATAATAAAATAGAGATTGCCGGATCCTTTTTCAATTCTCCAAAATTGAGAGGGGAATAAATCCTGTCAAACGGGAGCGGTATCCTGAGATCATTTTATATATTTATACACGATCCGGGATGCCCTGTATCTTGAGATATTAAAACTTTGCCAGTGCTCCTGATTATCAAGTTCAAGTTTTTTGTCATTAAAGAATAGCAGCACTTCATCCTTTATGTCCTGTTGCCTGACCGCTGAGGTACTTTCACTTTTCAGATCAATATCTATCAGTCTTTGCATTTCGCAAGTTGCATCAAAT
>CAZKVA010000043.1:0-11754 GCA_964556035.1 uncultured Actinomycetota bacterium | reverse complement strand
GCCGGTTAAAAAAAATTCAAAACTTAAGGGTTATCATTCAGCTGAAAGAGAGATTTGTTTTAAATACAAAGGGTAAAATCTCTAAGAAGCTATTATTTATGATCATTGGAATAGTTTTAGTAATATGCGTCGCTGCTATTCTGGTATATTATTTTTACTTCTATATAAAACCAAACTTTGAGAATCCTTCCTCAAACTATGTAGCTTCTGTTTCTTCCGGAATAGTATCACCTGGTGAAGATATTACATATGATATCTATTATATGAATAATGGTTACAGAGGTGTGGATGACTTAAAGATCACTGTAAAAATACCTGAACATACCAGCTTTTCCGGATCTACTTCTGAATATCTTCTCACAGAAGATAGTTCTGAAATAGTATTTGAACTTGAAAATATCTTAGTAAGCAACTCTGGTGTGATTAATTTTACTATAACCTCTGATTATCCCCTGGACAATGGGACTATTATCACTCTTGAGGATATTGAATTTGTGTATGTGATCAGGGAGAGTCAATTCAAGAATACTTTAGTTTCATCAATTGATAATACTATTGAAAGTAATCCTGTCTTTAAGGATCTCGAAATAGAGTCAAGGGATTCAAGTGGTGGACACCTATATATGGGTGACACAATTGAATATGTAGTAAAGGTTAAAAATGATGGCAATATGGATGCTACAGGTTTCAGATTGGAAGCCCAGATTCCTGAAGATAATATTACCATAGACGAAAGTTCTATAAATTCCGGAGGAAAGTTTGTCAGTAAAAAGATAATCTGGGAAGCTGGAGTTTTCAAAGTTGGCGATACAAAGACATTTAAGTTTGCGGCACAGGTAAATGAAGGGTTAGATGATGGTGATATAGTAGAAACAATGTTTACTCTCAGCAATGACCAGGATATAAGCATGCGTGAATCCATCCATAATGAGATCAGGGCTTTCCCCGACTTTTCCACTTCAGAGACCTTTATCTCGGATGCCAATGGTGGCAGCCTATGGGCTGGCGAGACCGTAAATGTACAGGTGATAATAAAAAACACCGGACAAAGAACTGCTGATAACTACAGCCTTTTTTGCCCTACTCCTACCGGAGCAACCTATATAAGCAGTTCCGGGACATCAGAGGGTATAAGTTGGAGTGATGATATCAGGGGCCTTATATGGGACCTAAAGGAATTAGCTCCCGGAGAGGAAAAAGAAATAAACTTTAAGATAAAAGTAAATGATGATTTATACTATAGAGGTGGTACCATAGTTACTGACTTCAGGATAGAAAGCGGGGATCAGGAATTTGTTCCTGAATCAAAGAGCCTTAATATTAGCAGACATATTTACATGACAATAATTGCTATGGGAGATTCTCTGATAGGAAAGTCTGATTGGGTGCAAAGATTTGATAATTTATTGGAATCAACTTATCCAATAGCCGATTATAATACAATTGCCAGTGCCGTACTTGGAGAGACAGCGGCTCAGGGCTATCATAGATTTGACAGTTCTGTGGCAGTCAATAATCCTCAGATAGTTATACTATCTTATGGTACAAATAATGTAGGACTAGGTCTGAATAATTTTAGTGTCCATTTGGAGGGCCTTGTTAATAAAGCACGAAACCTCGGGGCCACTGTATTTATAAACCTGATTGGACCCATTGGTCAGCCAGGATTAGATTCCTGGCCCCAATATAATCAGGTAATACTCAGTATTGCAAATAAATATTCCCTACCGGTAATAGATGTTTTGTCGCCATTATCCCGGAATAGAGGAAGATATATATATGGTGATGGTATTCATTACACCCCTGAAGGTTCAGCAGTTGTTGCTCAAACAGTTTACAATTCAGTGACTGCATATTTAGATGGCAATGGACAAAGGAGATAGGTGATTGCATGAAAAAAATTTTATTAATAAAAATTTTATATTATCTATTCTTTGCAATTATTATCCTGTTTGCAGTAATAATATTTATGGAGATAATAGACTTTTCTTTTTATGACAGATATATTTCTGGATTTTTCCGTGAAATAATTAATATCTTTGATTTTTAGGATATCTGAAGAATCTTATTTGTAGTTTATATCCGGGGATGATTTTCCTCTTGAACGTTTTTCAAATAATGGCCGGGTAATGTATATTATTCCACCCAATATTCCAACAAAAAGATTCATTGCTAACAGTATTAGAGATAATAATGCAGCTTTCTCATTTATTATTCCCATGGCAACTAAAATAAATACAATAGAATTTTCCCTCAATCCTATCCCTCCGATAGAAATAGGAAGCATAGCTATTGTCAGCACTATCGGGACAATAAATATGAATGCAGTTAACCCTAATTCAATACCCAATGCTCTCGATGCAAGATAATAATTCAAAATAACTGCAAATTGCAGGAGAAAACCATATATAAACACTTTCACAAGGACAACTTTGAATTTCTTAAAACTCTGGAGAGTATTGTATATGTTTGAAAGCCTATTCCTTATTTTTCTCATGAAGCTAAATCTATAAACAAATTTATCCAACTTCAAAATGGAAGGATTGATTATGAAAAAAGCTATTATAAAGCAAAGAACAAAAAAGATGATGATGGGTATTACAACTGATTGTTCCCCAATTGTTGTAAAACCCAGGAATAATGCAATTATTGCATAAATTGCTGCACTAATAATACCTGAGAATCTTTCAACCAATACTACCGATGCTGATACCTCTAAAGGAATATTGGCTCTCTTCGAAACATCATAACTCCTGTAAACATCTCCACCTATGCTGGTAGGCAATAGATTATTAAAGAAGGATCCTATTAGAACTGTAAGAGACAATGTTCCTATTCCCAATTGAACTTTTTGAGTATTCAGTAAGATCCTCCATCTCTCAGCAGTTATCCAGACACCAAAAAAATGCATTAAAAATGAAAGTGCAAGAAGAGTTTTATTTGAAACCCTGAGAGTTTTTATTGCACTTCCTATATCTTTAAATTGTGTCAATACCAGGAATATCAGCAGGGAAACGCTAATAACTATCCTTAGCACCAGGAAGATAATTTTTTTATTTTTCTTATAAAAGGAAGATACTTTATTATTTAATTGCATATTTACAGATCTTTGTCATCCGGTTATTTTCTTGATTTTGCGATTCTAGCAGGTACACCTACTGCTATAGAGAATGGAGGAATATCCATCGAAACAACTGAACCTGCTCCAACTATAGCATCACTACCGATTTTAACACCGTCAAGGATCTTTGCGCCAGCTCCCAGCCAACAGTTTTTTTCTATTTCAATGCCAAGAGAGGGTTTCCCCTGCTCTGATATGGGTATATCTATATTGCTATATTCATGCCCTCCACCAATAATATAGACATAGGAGGCTATTATTGTATTTTCCCCAACATGTATTTCACTTCCTGAAAATACCTGGCTATTAAACCCAATATTTACATTCTTCTCAAGGACAATATTTCCATTCTTACAATACAATGTACTGTTTCTTCCAATGAATACCCCATCTTTTATGTGTATGCCTTCATTATTTAATCCTTTAGCATCAAGCACACAGCTCTCATCTATCACAACATTATCATCTATTATTATTTTATGTGGATGCCTTATGGTTATTCCCCTACCAAAGCTAACGCCTTTCCCGACTTTTTTAAAAAGAATAGGATAAAATAGACTCCTAAATAATATACCTGCTGCACCTGGCATGTTTTGAAACAATGTTATTATAAACTCATATTTTATCAGACTTAAAAAACTTCTCTTACCGATAAAAAGATCCATATATTTTGATATCTTTGATTGCTTTTCATTAAAAAGTTGTTTCTGGATCTTATCTTCATAAATTTCCTTGTGTTCTTCTATTTTAATCATCTCCCATTTCTAAAATATTTTTAATGACCTCATTTGGATCCAGCCTGGCCCTGTATTATACCCTTAAATCAATCTTGTACAAACTTTTATACAAGATTGTAAATAATTTTCCATATTATTCCTCTAGGAAATTATTTCCTTGATCACATAAGTCGGTTTATCCTGAGCCTCATGATAGATCCGCATATTTATTTCTGCCAAAAGACCCATAGTGATCAACTGTATACCAATAAAAATCATAAAGATCGATAAGATAAACAGCGGCCTGTCTGCAAGACCCTGACCAAAAAATATTCTCATTATTATCAGATATGTAGTTATCACAAAACCAACAGAACCTGAAAGAAGGCCCACTAATCCAAATATTTGTATTGGTCTTTGAGAATAACTGAGAAGAAATTTTATGGTAATAATATCAAGCACAACTCTTATTGTCCTTGAAACACCGTATTTTGAATGTCCAAACTTTCTACTGTGATGAGTTACGGGGATCTCTGCTATCTTCACCCCCATCCAGCTTGCTACAGCTGGAATATACCTGTGCATCTCTCCATAAAGTTCAATATTTTCGATTATTTCCCTTCTATAGGCTTTAAGCGTACAGCCATAGTCATGGAGATAAACTCCGGTCAAACTGGATATTATCTTATTAGCGACAACTGAAGGAAACCTTCTTGTGATAGCTTTGTCCTGCCTGTTTTTTCTCCATCCACTTACTATATCGTATCCTTCATCTAATTTATTTAAAATTTCAGGTATATCTTTGGGGTCATTTTGGAGATCAGCATCAAGCGTTATTATTACTTCTCCACTTGAGTGGTCAAACCCTGCGCTCATTGCAGAAGTCTGGCCAAAATTTCTTCTGAGTTTGATGATTTTAAAGGCACTATTCTTTTTGTGTATTTTAAGCAGTTCATTATAAGTGCCATCGATACTTCCGTCATCTATTAAAATAACTTCATATCTCATCTTTAAGTCGGATAGTACATCATTTAGTTTTTTATAAAGATGGGAGATATTTTCCTTTTCATTGTATACAGGGATCACGACAGATAATCCGATTTTTCTTTTTGGAACTTTCATTAATTTCTTGCTACTACCAGTTGATTTAATTTTAGTTTTATCTGACATTGAATACTGCCTCTTTTTTCTTATTTTTATACCATTCTACGAATTTCTTAATACCCATCTCAATTGAAGTATGCGGATGATAATTAATAAACTTTTCTGCCTTACTTATATCTGCATAAGTAGTAAATACATCACCTGGCTGATCATCTGAATACCTTATATCGGTACTTTTATGGGTTTCCTTCTCAATTAATTTTATTAAGCTCATAAGCTTTACCGGTTTCGAATTACCAAGGTTTAGGATCTCATAACCCTGTAGGATCTCCAAACTACCGGTGATGCCGTTTATTATATCATCTATATAGGTATAATCACGTGATGAGGTACCGTCTCCAAATACTTCTATCTGTTTTCCATCCAATATGTCCCCGGTAAATTTATGGATAGCCATTTCTGGTCTTTGCCTGGGACCATAAACAGTAAAAAATCTGAAAGCAAATACTGAAATATTATAAAGATGATGATAAGTATAGCAGATGAGTTCACCGGATTTCTTCGTTGCTGCATATGGTGAGACCGGAAGGTCCACACTATCCTTTTCAGAAAAGGGTGTTTTTGTATTGCCTCCATAAACTGATGAAGATGATGCAAAAATAAATCTATCTATTTTATTCTCCCTGCACTGCTCTAATAGGTTTATAGTGCCCTGAACATTTACTTCTTCGTATAATAAGGCATTTGCCAGTGAAGGCCTAACACCTGCACGGGCAGCAAGATGGACCACCATATCTATATTCTGTGAAGCAAATACTTCACTGATCTTTTCACTATCTAATATATCGATTCTGAACAAGCTGAATCTCTTGTTATCAATGATATCCTTTAAATTATCTTCTTTGATCAAAGGGTCATAATAATCATTGAAATTATCTACACAGATCACTCTGTGGCCCATTTTAATTATTTTTTCTGATAGGTGGGAGCCGATAAATCCAGCCCCGCCAGTAATAAGAATATTCATAAGTATATCAGTAGTCTACAGACTTTCTATATAATACAAGATCATGGAGTAAATATATTAATATTGTTTAAAAGACTAATCTCTTAAAACTCTGTTAATAATAGACTAACTCTTCACGAAAATCAACTTGAAACCAATTCTTAAATCTCCATTTTTAGAATTAGGATCATTGCTAATTGTAACAACTTTGTAGCTATAATATATTAGTAGTCCAGGCATATTATACTTAGACCATATTCTTTTATTATAAATATTATATTGATTACTAAAAAATATTTTTTTGTATATAATTACATGGTTAGTCTGTTAAATAAGTGAATTGTGGAAACTTAAATAATTAAATATATAAAATAATAAAAAGGACCAATAAATATAATGAATAGAATCACACATCTATTTCATCTCGGAAATGTATATATAAATTATATTTTTAGAAAAAACTATTGTGCATATGCTCCGACCAGATTATGGATAGAGCTTTCAAGTAGATGCAATCTTAAATGCCGGCTCTGTGTAAACAAGGATATTCCTTCAAGTCTTAAAGGCGATATGGATTTTGGTCTTTACAAAAAGATAATCGATGAAGCAAAGGGGCACGTATACGATGTAAACCTATTCCATAGAGGAGAGCCTCTTTTACATCCAGATCTTATCAGTATTATTGAGTATGCAAATGAGAGGGACATTAAGACTAGAATACACACAAATGCAACACTGCTTACCCCTGAACTAAGTAAAAAGATCATACGATCAGGCTTGGACTTGATATCACTTTCTTTTGATGGCTATACAAAAGAGACCTATGAAAAAAACAGGGTAAACGCCAGTTACAAGAAGAGCCTTAATAATATAATCACTTTTTTAAAGATAAAAAAAGAGCTGGGCTCGGATAAACCATTTACTATTTTACAGATTATGGAATTTGACGAAGAGCTCAGTACAGAAGATTTTGAAAAACAAAAAAAGATATTTTTAGATAATTTCAAAGATCTGCCTTTAGACAAACTTGTTATAAGGACTCCGCATAATTGGGGCGGTCTTCTTGATATTGATGGGATAGAAAAAATAGATAAAGATAAATCAAAACTTATCCCATGCACGTTTCCATGGTACTCATTGACTATCTTTTATAATGGAAAAGTATATTTATGCCCGCAGGACTTTGATGGAAAAATATTACTTGGAGACTTGAATAAGGATTCGTTAATGAATATCTTCAATGGTAAAGCTATCAGGAAGATAAGAAATGATTTTAAAACAGGAAATATAAAAAATGTAGGTCCGTGCAAAGATTGTGACAGGATATGGAGAAAGACTTTCATGGGAATCCCAAAAGAATATTTGGGAATGTTTATTAAAGATAGCCTAAGAAAATGAGACCGGATCGATTAAGTAGCCCTTGATAAAGATGATCTATTTGAATTATTAAAAACATCAAGAATTATAAAAACAGATGACCTCACAAAATAAAGAAGTTAAGAAACAAAAAAAAGAATGCTTTAAAGTACTTATGATAGCACCTACCCCATTTTTTGCTGATAGGGGCTGCCATGTAAAGATCTATGAAGAAATAAAGGCTTTTTCTAAAAGAGGAATAAAAGTGGTGCTGGTAACCTACCATATCGGAAGGAATATCGAAGGAGTAGATATTAGAAGGACATTCAAGATACCCTGGTACAATAAACTGGAAGCAGGACCATCCATACATAAGTACTACCTGGACATAATACTTGCTTTTAAGGCATTATTTGTCGGTCTCAAGCTCAAACCTGATATAATACATGCTCATCTCCATGAAGGTGTCTTTGTCGGAAAATTCGTAAAGTTCTTTTTAAGGCGGCCAATAGTCGCAGATTATCAGGGCAGTATGACTGGAGAAATGTTAGACCATGGTTTTATAAACAAGAAAAAGTTATCCTTTAAGCTAAATCTATGGTTGGAGAATACTATCAATAAATTTCCGGATAAGATAATCTTAAGCTCTACAAATGCAGTAGATTACTTATTAAAAAACTTCAAGATCAAGCCCGAAAGGGTGACCTCTTTTATAGAGGGAACAGATACTGAAAGATATCATCCAGGTTACGATACAAAAGAACTTGGGATCAAATTGGGATTACCTGAGACCCATAAAATATTTGTTTACCTTGGGGTTCTGACAAAATATCAAGGAATTGACATACTGATAGAATCCATCCCTGAAATAATAAATAAATATCCAAAAGCTCACTTCCTTATCATAGGATATCCAAATGTTGAACACTATAAAAATATTGCAAAAAAGTTAAATATTGAAAATTTTGTAACTTTTACTGGTAGAGTGGACCATGAGGACACACCTAAATATATATGCTTGGGGAATATTGCAGTATCTTTGAAGCTTTCGAAAACTGAAGCTAATGGAAAGCTATTCAGTTATATGGCTGCGGCATTACCCTGTATTGTCTTTGACACACATACAAACAGGGAAATACTTGGAGATACGGGAGTATATGCAAATTATTCTGACAAGGGATCATTTGTGGAAAAATCACTGTATTTACTTAGGGATGAGAAGAAAGTTAAAGAAATAGGAGAAGCTACAAGACAAAGAGTTTTAAAGAATTTTACATGGGATAAAACATCCTTAAAATATCTTCAAATATATAAAGAACTGACGGGTGTCGATCCTATCGGACTGTGTAAAGAATAAATCTTTTACACTCTTTTTAGAGGTCCCTGCCATCAATATAATCTTTCAATGCAAGCTTCCAATGCCTCATGTCCTGCAGGTCTATTTTCCGCAAATTATGATTATCCATTGCGGAAAACACGGGTCTTCTAGCTTTTGCACCAAAAGCTTTACTTTCAACAGGCTCAAATTTTGGATTCAGATCTGTTAACTTAAATACTTCGCCGGCAAATTCATACCAGGAACAATGTCCGGCACTAGTCATATGATATGTACCATATTTTTTTGATTCTATAAGTTCAAATAATTTAGCCGAAAGGTCTTCAGTGCTCGTTGGGGTGAGTATTTGATCATCAACTACTTTTATATCCCCGCCTTCTTTTGCTAGCCTTATCATAAGTTCAATGAAGTTTCCTCCTTTTCCGGAACTACCGGCATGACCATAAAGACCGCTGACCCTAACAATATAATATTTTTCCATTTTATATTTGATCAATACCTCTCCTGCAAGTTTTGATATGCCGTAAATATTTATCGGATCCGGGCAATCAGTTTCGATATATAGCTCTCCCTTATCCCCTTTAAACACATAATCTGTGCTAAAATGCATTAAGGCAATATCCATCTTAAGGCATACTTCCGCCAGATTTTTTACTCCCAATACATTTACCTTGAAAGCTTGCATAGCTTCATCTTCGCAGAGATCTACATTGTGAAATGCTGATGTGTTAATAATAAGATCAGGATCTATCCCACTCATGACTTTATCTATGCTTTCAGATTCACATACCTCAATATCATCATGGGTGAGCCCATGGATCTCTACTCCTTTTTTATTAAAATATCTGACGATATCAGTTCCTAATTGTCCATTTGCCCCGATTAAAGCTATTCTCATTTTTATCTTTACCCGAATCCCTTCTTTCGAAAAATAATTTTTAATCAGATGTATTAAATATAAAAACGGGATCCCAATTTTTCCCGCCTGTATTTGTCAGCCCGATTAGACCTGTCCCATCCATATTCATGATATAGATCTCGAGATTATCATTTCCTTCATTGGTTTCAGCTTGAAAAATTATGTATTTATTATCTGGAGAGATATCAGGATGTCCGCTATTTTTTGGGACACCTGGAAATCTTGCTATATTTTCTCCACTGAAATCCATCGTATAGATATAGAAATCATTACCTTCATAACCTACAAATGCCACTACCAAACCATCTGGTGAGACAGTTGGAACTCTTTTCCTTAAAGTTGACTCAGATATTCTTTGAATATTATTACCTTCAAAATCCATTATATAAATATCTTCATGACCTGGTACTCCTGATTCATAGATCACATTATTTATAAATGGATGTGCACCTGGATGCCAGTCATCAGCACCTGCATTGAAAGTGATCCGTTTTATATTGCTGCCATTTGTATTTATTCTAAATATTTCCCAGTCTCCATCTTCATATACCTCATAGAAAATATACCTTCCATCATAGGACCAGGTAGGATACCCGCTCCTTGTAGGAGTACTGGTAAGCTGTACTTTATCCGTTCCATCCCAATTCATGGTCATTAACTGCCAGTATCCATCTATGTCCGAAGTATATACTATCTTCTTGCCATCAGGAGATACAGCAGGATATGAGTCCATACCGGGATGTTCTGTTAATTGAGCTAACTCCGATCCATCAAGACTCATGCTGAATATATTTTCATCGCCAGTCATATTTGATGTAAAGATTATTTTCTTATTAGTATATTCCTGTTCTAAACTCCTCGGCCGGCCCTCTATGATCCATTTCTTATTTATGGCCCACCCGCTTATTTCTATTTTTTTATCAGTAAAATCAGCTGTCACAGACATTACTACTTTGGATTCCTTACCTTCTCCTTCTATTAAAAAATCCCTGGCCACATATGTATAAGTACCAGCATCTGAGAAAGAGTAGACATATAAAGTATTATTGCTGCCGGGATCAAGCATGGATGCATCAAAAAATAAAATGTATCCAGAGTTAGAATAATTTCCATTCCCAAATGCATTAGCTACATCCAGCCTCTCGGCTCCATAATCTGCTTCGCCAAGAAAATTACCAAATCCCTTTGGTCCATTCAAGTAGACCTCTATCTTATTGATTCCTGTATTTTCAGATATTGAAAGGTCTGCTGACCATCCCGATACCCTTGCATTATTGATATCGGCCCCGGTGAACATATCATTGTGAGAAGGATTATCTATATGAAGCTCTATACTTTGCGAGTGGTCCGGATCCCCGTCAATAATAATTTGTTCCCTTATATATTCCCACCCATACTCGGGAATATATGTATAAATATAGAGAAAATGTGTAGAACCAGCAGCAAATTCATATTCATTATTGTCAACAGCAAATAAAAAACCCGATTCTGAAAAATCTTCACCATAGATATCAAATGCTTCTTTAGAAGTCAGGCCATAATTTGCTTTACCCAGAAAAATACCATTATCCCTGTCGCCATCCAGATATATTTCAATTTCCTGGATCCCTTCAGGGTCCACTTCTTCCTCAATAGCCTCTGATCCGGGAATTTCTTCTTCGGTAGATTCGACAGGCGTATCCACCAGAACTTCCTCCTCAGCCAATTGCTCTTCTTCAATACCGCCATCACCTTTAAATAATGACTTCCCTACAATAACAGCAAAAAGAATGACTGCTATTAGAAATATGATTATTAAGATTGTAGTAATAGTTTTCATAAAAAATCTATTTTCTGTAAAAAATATTAATAATGCAGTAGATGAATTTTTTTTTAGCTATAGTCCCAGCTATAGTTTTTATAGTTCATCAAACAGCACATCTATAATTTTATTTTACAATAACATTAACTTCAGGACCTTCAATATATTTATTCCCTGCAGTAACTCTAAAATCTATAAAACCTTCAGCTATGAAATTAGCCTGGACAATAAATGATAATACAATTTTTTCACCAGGCTCTATTGTATATGGACCATTTGTCCACATATAGGCTCCCTGCGCAATCCCAGGATATACATCAATATCCCCGCCTGGGTCCATATCTACAAATTCTAAAAGATCCGGTAGTCTTAATTCTATTGAATTAATCTCTATT
>CAZKVA010000042.1:0-12099 GCA_964556035.1 uncultured Actinomycetota bacterium | reverse complement strand
GATCTTGCTGTTTATATAATTAGATACTTTTTTATATATACCGTATTCTTCTTCCCTTCTTTTAAGAATATTTATATCAAGTTCACCTTCTTCCTCATCATCGGTTTTTTTAGAAGGAAGAAGTGAACGTGATTTTATTTCAAGTAAAATTGATGAAAAATATGTAAAGCTAGAAATGGTATCCAGGAGCACTTCGTTCTTTTCTTTTATAAACTCCATAAACCCATTTATAATATAACTTAAAGATATATCATATATATCTATTTTTTTCTTTTGCACTAGTTCTAAAAGTAAAAAAATAGGACCGGTAAAAATATCCTCATATTCTAAAGTATAATCTTTATCTTGTACTTCGACTGTATTCACTAATCTATACCCATTCTGGTCCGGACATTCTCAATTGTAATATTTGCTATTTCTGATACTTTTTTACTGCCTTTTTCAAGTATATCATGTATAAAGTTTTTATCTTTTTCAAGTTCAGCCCTCTTCAGGCGGAAATCTTCAAGAGAGTCGGATATGATAGATGCCATTTCGTCTTTACATCCTGTACATCCTATTTCACCTTTTCTACATCTGCCTTCAATAGCTTCGATTTCTCCGGATTTATATATCTTATAAAAAGAAAAGACATTGCAAACTTCTGGATGTCCTGGATCTGTCTTTCTTATCCTGGCAGGATCAGTGATCATCTGTCTTACTTTCTTTTTTATTGTATCACTATCATCAGAAAGAAAGATCGCATTGCCATAACTTTTTGACATCTTCCGGCCATCAATACCCGGAACCCTTGTGCTTTTTGAAAGAAGCTCCTTTGGTTCTGTAAAATAATCCCCGTATAGGTGATTAAATCTTCTGGCTATCTCCCTGCTTATCTCAAGATGTGGCAGCTGGTCCTCACCTACCGGTATTATATCTGCATTGACGATCAGGATATCAGCAGCCATAAGTACAGGATAGGAAAAAAAGCCGAGCGTTGAAATATTTTTGGCTTTAAGCTCTTTTATCTGTTCTTTATAGGTCGGGCATCTTTCAAGCCAGGAAAGCGGTGTTATCATTGAAAAATAGAGTGTCAACTCAGGGATAGCAACAATATCAGATTGCCGGTAAAGATGAGTTATCCCAGGATCAACCCCAAGAGCAATAAGGTCCATGACACAGTCTATAAGATTATTCTTTATATTCTTAGGGTCCTGGTATTCTGTAGATAAAGCATGCCAATCGACTAAAAAGAAAAAATTATCGTACTTTTCCTGATTCTCTATCATATTTTTAATATTGCCGTGAAGGTGTCCGAGATGAAGCTTACCGGTAGGCCTGAAGCCAGTCAACATTTTCTTTTTCATTCTTATTCTCCCGCTGAGTTTGAAAAATTTAAAAAGATTTTATCATAATCCCGATAATATAATATATTATCTTAAAGGTAAAAAGTATATTTTGCCTTTATGGCATCTTATCATAGAAGGTATTGCCACCAGGTGCAGATATTATAAAAAAAATTAAAAACCGGAGATATTATGGTCCAGAATAATCCACCACCAAGGAAAAGAAAGATAAAAATAAAAATAAAACCAAACCTGCCTATTGAGAGGTATTTTTGCATTGCTTGATAAGGTAAAAAAGATGCCAATATCTTTGAACCATCGAGTGGCGGTATTGGAATAAAATTAAAAATAGCCAGGAATATATTGATGTATATAGTATTTCTGAATAATTGATTAAAAATATCAAAAACCCTGAAGCCAATACTCCCATTATCCATAAGTCCGCCTGATAATCTTATAATGAGATAAAAGAATAAACCGTAAAGGAGACCGATTAAAAAGGCCACTATCAGATTTGTGACTGGGCCAGCCAGCGAAGTGTACCTGATACCTTTTCTGTAGTTCCTAAAATATGAAGGATTTATTGGAACTGGTTTTGCATAACCGAAAACTATTCCTGAATTTAGAAGAATTAACAAAAGTGGAAGTAATATGCTCCCAAAAAGATCTATATGAGCCATCGGATTGAGTGTAAGCCTTCCATAACTTTTTGCTGTCATATCACCATTACGGTATGCAATATAGCCATGGGCATATTCATGCAGTATGACTCCAAGCGCCAGGCCTGGAAGCCAGGTTACAAGAGAAGTTAAAAATTCTATTATCGATTGCCCGAACGAATTGAACATCAATTATCACCTTAAAAATTATTATTTTGAGATAAGGACCCTATCCGAAAATTGGATCTAGGCTTATTGGACAGGTCCCTAAATAATAAACCTTATCAAAATATATTAAATTTGCAAACATAATTTTAAAAGTCCATAGTTGTTAATTTGATTCACGCGGATGATATTTAAAATAAGCATCCTTAAGATATTCTTTTGTAAGATTAGTATATATTTCAGTAGTCGAGATACTGCTGTGGCCGAGGAGTTTCTGGACAGTTCTTAAGTCCGCACCTCTCTGAAGGAGATGTGTGGCAAAGCTATGCCTGAATATATGGGGATAAATATTTTTTTCTATACCTGCCTTATCAGCATATTTTTTTAATATTTTCCAGAAGCCCTGTCTGGAAAGCTTGTCACCTCTCATATTTAGAAATAAAAAATCAGTCTTTTTTTCTTTTTCTATTTTACTTCTTGCGGAATCAATATATTTATTAAGAAATAAAAGTGCCGTATCACCCAATGGGACTATTCTTTCCTTGTCACCCTTCCCAATAAACCTTAAAAGTTTTTGATCAAAATCTATGCTGCCTATACTTAGACCGGTTATTTCACTTACCCTCAATCCGCAACCATATAATATTTCAAACATTGCTCTGTCCCTGAGATCGGATGGAGTACTTTCTGGAATAGAATCAAGAAACTTCAACACTTCCTCTATATCTAATATCTCCAGTATTTTTTTTGAAGATCTTGGGTTCTTGACCGGCGACCAGGGATTATTTTTTATAATCTGCTGCCTTATGAGGAATTTATAGAATCCCCTCAGGGCTGATAATATCCTTGAGACAGAAATATCAGAGATATCATTATAAAGATATTTTAAAAAATCAAGGATTTGCGGTTTTGATATATTTAAAAATGATATTTTAGGGTTTAATAATAAATATTGCCTGAATTTTTTAAAGTCTCGCCCATAGGAAGAGATGCTGTTCGACATAAGTAATTTTTCAAAACGCAGGTATTCAAAATACTGGTCCAGTTGTATTTCAAATATTTCTCTCTCCCTGAATACACCCCGGTTTTTATTATTTAAATTGCCAGATCCTGAGAATTTATCCTGAAAACTGCTATTTTTTATCTTCTTCTCTAAGTTTTCCATTTATAAAATCCTTTGCCATAAGGATCCCTATTATAGTTTTGGAATCTTTGATCTTTCCATCCTTGATCCAGTTTAGGGCTACTTCAACTTCAGGTTCTATTATTTCAAGAAATTCATCCTCATCAAGATTATTATTGGTTCTTTTAAATCCAATAGCCAGATAAAGGTGAAGGACTTCATTGCAGAACCCGGGAGTCGTGTAAAAAGTTGATAAATGGATCAATTCACCCTCTACTGCTCCCACCTCTTCTTCCAGTTCCCTCTGAGCGCATCTGAATGGGCTCTCATCCGTATCAAGCTTGCCTGCCGGTATCTCAACAGTTATATCTTCAACCGGATACCTGTACTGCCTTACAAGTATTATTTTATTATCGTCTGTGACAGGGACTATTCCTACTGCTCCCGGATGTGTTACCTTTTCCCTTGTAGCAATTTTGCCATTTTGGAGTTTTACACTATCGTAATAAAGCCCTACGATCTGACCACTAAATACTTGCTTCGAATCAATTTTTTCCTCAAATAATCGCTCATTCAAAATTATTCCTTCCGGTTTATTCAGGAGCATGTCCAAGAACTGGATCCTGGCTTATTACCAGACTGGCTCCTAAGTCTTTTTAGAAATGCTTATCTCAAGTATTAATTGTGCCAGTTTTTCAAGCTGGCTTGCTTTAACATATTCAGAATTTGTATGTACATCTTCCATTCCTGAGCTCAAATTTACAGCTCTTTTCCCTTTGGAATTAAAAACATTTATATCACTTCCGCCGCCTGACGATCCTACCACCGGATCGATACCGATTTCCTTTATGGCGCCCGAGGCAATTTTTACCGGGATTTCCTTAAGGTCGATATTAAATCCATCATACTCCCTTATAAGTTTGTATTTTAGCTTGCACCCTGTATCATCGGACGCTCCTTTAAGCGCAGCAATCATTTTTTCAGTAATTTTTTCAAGTTTGGATTCCTTAAGGCTCCTTGCTTCAAGTATGAGCTTTGTATTTTCCGGAACAATATTTCTAGCTACGCCGCCGTTTATCTTACCAATATTTGTAGTGGTCTCATGGTCAAGACGGCCAAAACTGATATTTGAAATGGCAATACCCGCAGCCTTTATCGAATTTATTCCCTTTTCAGGTTCGATTCCAGCATGCGCAGCTTTCCCTATAAATTCTGCATCAATAGAATTCTGATAAGGAGCTTGATTATAAATTGTACCTATATCACCATTTGAATCAAAAACAAAACCATATTCTGCACCCACCTTATCCATATCTACATGTTTTGCTCCGACAATTCCTATCTCCTCGGAAATAGTAAAGATTATATAAATATCTCCAGTCTTAATATTATTCTCTATAATATATCTAAGCACCTCTATTATGGCTGCGACAGCGACCTTATCATCACCTCCCAGAATGCATTTACTGTTTTTATTTTTTATAATACCATCATCCATATATGGTATGACTTCACCATTAAGTACTACCGTATCAAGATGAGCACCTATAAATATTGGCCTGATGTCTGGATCAGTTCCCTTTAAAAGAGCTGTTAGATTACCACTATTAGAGCCATATTTTTTCCCAGAATCATCCACTGCTACTTCAAGGCCAAGACCGGATAATATTTCCCTTACATGCTCCACGATTTCTTTTTCATCACCAGATGGACTTTTTATCCTGAGAAGCCTGAAAAAAGTATCGATCAATCTTTTTCTATTGATATTGTTTTTACTCAAACCGCCATCCTTTTTTTAAATAATTTATGAATATTCAAAAATAATATGCCTATAAGTAGAAATATAAAAGAGAGGACAATAGAACCTATTACTAGATTTATAAAATATTGATAGAAAAAATTAAAGGGAAAAAGTGTTATTAGTAAAGAGTTTGAATCAAACATAAAATTACCCTGTGGAAAGAATAGAAGATGAAAATTATCAAACAAGTGAGAAAAATTCATACTCAGGATATATAGGATCATAAATATAAATAATACCACCGAAGACGATATTACAAACACTAATCCGGTTCCTTTAAGCTTTTTGATATGTTTTCTTTCCAGAACAAGGAGCAGAGTTAATAATAATATCAGGACAGTAAGGCTCACATAGAATAATAATAGAATTTTAAAAATAAGATCTCTCACATCCACCATATGGCTTATCTCGTTTTCGGTAAAGAAAGCGACTGAGCTTCGAGATACATCAGCATATCTTATTTGTCCATCCAGTTTGTCCTGGTATTTAAAAAAACTAAAGATCTCTTTGGTCATACCAAGAACATCATCTTTATCAAGCCTCTCATAAACGCTATTTTGATCATATAGGCGGTCATAAAGATCAATATTAAAAAGATATATAGCAAGCGGAGCAAAAAATAGTACAACAACTAAAAGAATAGTTGAAAATGCGGTAATAATTTTTGAATATACTTTTATTTGTTCCTACCTTATGTTTATTTTTCTCTGTCCGGTAAATATCTTATGGCAACACAATTTAGTTTCCAACTTTTAGTTTCTCCTCCATCAGGCTTATTTTTATTTCATTACAATTATTTATCAATTCCTCCGCATGTTTTAAAGAAATATCGCTTCCACCAATACCACCAAGCATTCTTGAGATCTCGCTTATCCTATCATTGTCTTCTAATTTTTTTATCTTGATTTTTGTCCGGCTGTCTTCAATATATTTATCAATAAAATAATGATGATCGGAAAAACAAGCTATCTGTGCAAGATGAGTGATGACGATTACCTGTTTTGACCTTGATATATTATAGATCTTCTCACCTACGATAATAGAAGTAGCGCCTCCGATGCCTGAGTCTATCTCATCAAAAACCATAGTGGAGATATTATCAGCTGAGCTTAATGCAGATTTTAAAGCAAGCATTATTCTTGATATTTCTCCGCCTGAAGCAACTTTTTTGAGGGGTCTCTCTGTCTCTCCTATATTTAAAGATATATAAAACTGTAGGTCATCTATGCCATTTCTGTTAAACTTTACAGTTTTACCGTTTATTTCAATACCTTCATCATCAGTTATATATAGTCTTTTTGATGTAAAAGATACTGTTTTAAAATTAAGGTCCTTTAGCTCGCCCGTTATTTTTTCTTCAAGTAAAGCTTTTGCTCTATCCCTGCAGTCCCTTAAGTTTATTGCACTCTCTGTAAGCTGCCGCTTTACTAGTAATAGTTCACTTTCAACTTTTTCTATATCCTGATCAAGACTCTGGTAACTTTCGATTTCATCTTTAATCTTTTCTATATATTCACCTATCTTCTCCAGATCAATATTATATTTCTTTTTTATCTCAGAAAATTGAAATAGTCTTTGCTGGACCTCATCAAGTCTATCGCGGCTGAACTCAAAATCTGATAGATAGCTGCTTATGAAATGGCTTATTTCCCCTATAAGATCAGCCAGAAGGCTAATTCTTTCAGAATAAGCCTTAAAATTATGATCAATACTTGACAGCTGGCTAATATTTTTTTGGAGAAGGAAGAATTTATCGGAAAGACTGCCGTTTTCTTCGCTACTTCCCTTAACAGTCTCTTCAGCTTCTGAAACAAGTTTATAGATATTTTCATAATTCTTTAATATCCTGAGCTCGTTTTCAAGTTCATTTTCCTCATTATTATCGCCCGTATTTATTTTACTTAACTCATCGTATCTGAATTCAAGATCCTGAAGATGCATTTCACGGTTTTTTTGCATTTGGAGCAATTGATTTAATTTTTTCAGGTTTGCCATATATTTATCATAATGCTCTATATATTTTTCTTTTATTTGTAATAATGGCTCTTTCCCGAAATTATCGATTATACCAATATGAGTTTTTTGATCAAGTAAATATTGGTGTTCATGTTGACCGTGGAGGTCAATAAAATAATTTCCAAGCTGTTTTAGTATGCCGACCTGGGTATATAGGCCATTGATAAAAGCTTTGTTTTTACCGGTTCTGTTTAATTCTCTAGATATTACGATATCTGATTCAAAGTCTTCAGCTTCAAGAATATTATGTGAGAGAAGAAAATCCCTGGCTCCTTGATTATTTCTGAAGTCAAAATACCCCTGGACCAGTAATTTTTCTTCATTTTCCCTTATCAGGTCGCTATCAGCTCTCTCACCGATAAGTAGATTGATTGCTTCGATTATCAGTGTCTTGCCTGCTCCAGTTTCTCCAGTGAGGCAGCTTAGGCCTGCTTCAAATGATATTTTAACATCATCTATAATTGCAAAATTTTTTACCTGAAGTTCTTTAAGCATAAATATATTGTCTAAATCCTTTCAATAAACTTTTCTTTGAATACTTTAAAGAAAGCATTTGGATTAAAGCTTATGAGATTTAATTGTTTTTTGGATCTTGTGACCCTTAAAAGGTATTGAGATGGTCTGCTGAGCACTACAGTTTTACCGTCTACACTAAAAATATCTTTTTCATTTCTAGAATTTAATCTGACCTCAAGGACTTTGTCAGGTCCGAGGATGATGCTTCTACTAAAAAGTGTATGGGGACAAATCGGTGTGATGATTATAGTTTCTGCTTTTGGCTCAACAACAGGACCACCCGCAGAAAGTGAATATGCTGTAGAACCCGTAGGGGTGGCGACTATAATACCGTCGGCTATAAAACTCTTAATAGATATATCATTTACCAAGATTTCCATTTTTATGACTTTTTCAATCGTGGAGCGCGTAATCGTAAACTCGTTTAATGCAATACTGGGGAGTCCAGTATTCCGGATCAGCTTACCTTCTTTATACAGTCTTCCTTCAAGGAGCATTCTTTTTTCAATAGAATAGGAACCTTTTAGCAGATCATTCATAGCCTGCTCAATATTTTCCGGATCTACCTCTGTTAAAAATCCAAGATGTCCTGCATTTATGCCAAGAACAGGAGTCTGATTACGAAAGCTATACTTAGATGCTCTTAAGAATGTCCCATCACCCCCGACAGAGATAATAGCATCAGCCTTATCGGAAAATTCCTTCTGGGAGACTGACTTTAGCGAATAACGTTCAGGCATAACATCCTCATCCGGCAATAGCACTTCAATATTCCTCTGCTTTAAATAATCACAAACAGCCTTAGATATTTCTAATGCTTCCTGCTTTTCATTATTTGATATTATTCCGATTACTTTCATAAATATTATTGTTCTTTTAAGAAAAATAAATGAGCGGCATCCACCGCATCTTGGATTATTTTATCATAATTTAAATCAGATTTAGTTAAAGTTTTAGAATTTTTTAGATAAATCCAGAATTCGATGTTCCCCTTAGCTCCTTTTATCTTTGAAAATTTTAAATCAAGGATAGAAACAGGTAGATCTTTTAAGTAATCGATCATTCCGCTTAGTGCCCTGGAGTGAAGTTCAGGGTCCTTTATTATTCCCTTGTTTGTAATATCTTTTTTATCCAATTCAAATTGTGGTTTTAAAAGAAGCAGTATTTCTCCACCTGGAATGGTGAGTCCCATTATTTTTTCAATTATTTTTTTTATAGAAATAAATGATACATCGACTACAGTAATATCAGTCTTGTAAGGAATTTTTTTTAAATCCAGGTATCTTATATTTGTTTTTTCCAAAAGATCTACTTTTTCCGAATTCCTTAGTTTCCAATCCAGAAGTCCATAACCTACATCTATTGATATTACCCTGGTTATACCTTTTTGAATAAGGAAATCCGTAAATCCTCCAGTTGAAGAACCTATATCAGCGGCCAATTTTCCTGACACATCAAGGTCCAGATCATTAAATACCCCTTCGATCTTAAGACCGCCTCTTGAGACATAGGGCATCTTTTCTATAATTTCAATTTTCGAGTCCAGAGGCATCAGTTCACCCTGCTTATCGGCCAAACTACCATTTACAAGTACCCGTCCTTCCATGATAAGGGCTTTTGCTTTACTCTCAGAAGATATAAAACCCCTTTTAATAAGCAGATAACTCAGTTTTATTTTGCTACTTTTATTTATGACTTCTATGCCTCTCGGATAAGTATGAACTTTGCAATATCGGTAAGTATCTTTTTATCGATATCAAGATCCTTTATAGAGTCAATTGCTTTTTCAGTTTTTTCTTTAGCAATTTTCCTGGACTTATCCATCCCCCACAGACTTGGAAAAGTATTTTTCGAATTATCAATATCTTTGCCCTGTGTTTTACCTGAGGTTCCTGTACTTGAAGTGATATCAAGAATATCATCTATTATCTGAAAAACCAGACCAATATTTTCTCCATATATTGATAGGCTTTTTAAAACGTCACTATTTGCATTACATATAATTGCTGAAGTCCTGATAGCTGCAATAATAAGTTTGGAGGTTTTATTTAAATGCATATACGCCAGGTTCTTTTTTGTGATCTGCTTTCCGGTAGAACTGACATCTACGATTTGACCCGCTACCATGCCGGAAGCACCGGCTGCAGAAATAATCTCACTCAGCACTTCCAGTTTTTTACCTGGGGATGAGTTTTGATATTTAAGTATTAGATTAAAGGATTCGGCAAATAAGGCGTCACCTGTTAGTATGGCAATATCTTCACCGAATTTCTTGTGACAGGAAGGTCTCCCCCGCCTGAGGTCATCATTGTCTATTGCCGGGAGATCATCATGGATCAATGAATATGTATGAATAAATTCAATGGCACATGCTGTTGGCATCACTTGTTCGATACTGCATCTAATGCTTTTTGCTGTAGCAAGACATAATACGGGTCTGAGTCTCTTCCCACCATTGAGCACACAGTACTCTATTGCATCCCTTAATCTGCCCGGAATATGATCATAATCATTAAGATACAGTTTTAGATTTTTATCTACTTCTGCAACAAGGGCCTCTGGATACAGATCTTTTAGATTCTTTTTATTTAACATCATCTGATATTTTATTTAAAAATTCTCCAAGCACTCCATTAATAAATTTCGGAGTATCCGGTTTTTGACCAAGATTTTTTGCTATCTCAATAGCTTCGTCTACAGAAACTTTTAAGGGAATGTCATCCTCGTAGATCATCTCATATATTGCCACCCTTAGTATATTACGGTCTATTACCGCAATCCGGTCAAGTGACCAGTTTTGTACAGTACTGCTTATGATCTTATCGATTTCCTTCAAATTCTCTGTTACGCCATTTATTAGTTTTAAAGAAAATTCATCAAATTTCTTTCCCACCAACTGGTCGTTTTCTACAATTTCTTCAGGTTTCTTTTTAAGCAGATCCATTTGATACAATAGTACGACTGCTTTTTCTCTTGCCCTTCTTCTTGTTATTTTCATAATAATAGCATCAAACCCTTGTAATATATTCACCGGTTCTGGTATCTACTTTAACCCTGTCTCCATTATTAATAAATAATGGGACCAGGATTTTTCCACCAGTTTGTATTATTGCAGGTTTATAGCTTGTTCCAACCGTATCGCCTTTTATGCCTGGTTCAGTATCCAATACTTCTGCTTCAATAAAAATAGGAAGTTCGATCGATATGGGCCTCGCGTCATAATATACGACTGAGAGCTCCATATTCTCTAGAAAATAGTCTTTCTCGCCGGATACCTGTTCTTCAGTAAGCTGTATTTGTTCATAGCTTTCCATATCCATAAAATTATAGTAATCGTCTTTGTATAAAAATTGCATTTTTTTTGTCTCAAGTATTGCCCGTTCCATCTTCTCACCCGCCCTGAATGTCTTATCTATTGTCGCACCGCTATCAAGGTTCTTAAGCTTTGTCCTTACGAAAGCTCCTCCTTTCCCCGGTTTGACATGCTGGAAATAAATGATCTTATATAATGTATTGTCATAGATGATAGTTAATCCATTTTTAAAATCGCTGGTGCTGATCATGTTTTACCTGATTCCTTTCCACGCTAAAACTGGGAGCCTGTCTAATTGATTATATTATTTAAGCTGACTTATATATTTTATATATTACGGAAGAATTGTAAATTCTTTTTTTGAGTTATAAAGGTTCTCACAACCATTTTTCTTAACTATTAACATGTCCTCTATCCTTATTCCACCCAATCCAGGAATATAAATACCAGGCTCAATGGTTATGACCATATTCTCTTTAAGAATGGTCTTATTATTTTTAGTAATTGAAGGACCCTCATGTACCTCAAGCCCTACCCCATGTCCGAGTCCATGTCCGAATTCTTCTCCATAACCCTGTTTTCTGATATATTCTCTTGCTATGGAATCAAGCTCTTCGCAGCTAACACCTTCCCTGCATGCATCAATTGCATTTTGCTGGGCGGTTAATACTATATCGTATATTTTCCTTAATTTATCACTGGAGGAACCATCACCGACAAATATTGTCCTTGTGATATCTGAGCAGTAATTCTTGTGTATGATCCCAAAATCCATAAGGAGTATGCTATTCTTTATTTTATTGTGACTTGCAATATAATGAGGCATTGACGAACCTTTTCCACTGGCTATCACAAAATCAAAGGAGCGGCCATTGCCTCCTTCTTGTATCAGCATCTTCTCTAATTCATTCGCTGTTTCCAGCTCATTTAGCTTTAACAGATTTCCAGACCTTAATTCTAAGAAATCCAGGAATCCATTATCTGTTATCATGCAAGCTTTTTTGATATCTTTAATTTCTGAGTCATCTTTTATTATTCTAAGATCTTCAACTAAGCCATGTTTATAATTAAGTTTATTATCTGCTTTTATTAGCATATTTTCTAATTCCGCATAGCTTGTATGATCGATCTGTGAAGCATCTATGCCCAGGGATTTAGAATTAATGCCTTCAAAGACTTCT